>NZ_JBLSDF010000023.1:0-30705 GCF_052315355.1 Cuniculiplasma thermophilum | reverse complement strand
TTCCATGAACTCCTTCACTGTCTTCCTTACAATCTCCGATATCTTTTTATCAAACTCTTCCATTATTCATTGCCTCCTTGGGTTGTTCTTAGGAGGCATCCTTTTATGTTTCATGAAATTTATCCATTGTTGATGGAGTTATTTCATTTGTTCTTACGCAAAATTCGGAATACTGTCTTTTTCAAACTAAGAGTGATTTTGTGAAATTTTTTAATTGATATTTCGACTATGCTAAACTTGGATTCAAACAGTTAATTTCTCTAATCTGAAGCAACTTTGTGGATATTTTTAATGTTTATTTAACTGGAGAAAAGGTTATAACTATTATTTAATTATAGAACGCATGGATAAAAAAAGAGAAATAAAAAATGATCTTAAAAGAGACCTTGATTTTTTTACTAACAATGATCCTATTGGAAAACTTGTTTATGAAATATTGGCAAAATTTTAAACACAGATTTTTATGAAATTTATTGAAAATTCAATTAAAATGATCTGAGCCATCATAGAACTGGAACACCGTGATGTTAATATATAAGTAAGAATAACATGAATAGCATGCAAAAGGCGGTTTTCACGATTATGGAGGTATCTTCATAAAATCAAAGTATTCCGCAGAGGAGAAGTTCCAGATAGTCATGGAGTCCTTCACCCATAATGTGACACAGGCGGAGATATTCAGCAGGCATGGCATATATCCTGTTCAGTTGATCAAGTGGAAAAATCAGTTCATACTTGGAGGAAAGGCAGCACTGGCCCAGAGAAGAAATTAGGATTCAAGGGATAAGGAGATCAATGACCTGAAGAAGATCGTTGGAGACCATTCACTGGTCATAGATGCTTTTAAAAAACGATCACGAGAACAAGATGATGGTTCTTGATGATCTGAAGGATCAGATTCCTTTCATGGAGAGATCTAAAGAATATCCGGAATATCACTGTCCGCATATTATTACAAACCAAGGAAGAGGCATGTTGACCGGATTGATCCATCGCTCAAATAGAGGAACAGGGATATCGCCTCTGAAAGGCCGACATATGGTTACAGGAGAGTATGGGAAATACTAAGGAATCATAGAACAAGGGTGAACCAGAAGACTGTCAGGAAAGTACTCAAGGAAGGAAATCTGAGGCTTCCTGCTTCACAGCACAGAGGAAGAGCAAAGTCAAGAAATCTCTTCAAACCAGTTAAACCGGATCAGCTGTGGGAGACCGATATAACATAAATTCCCACAGAGTCTGGAATGACATATCTCATGTGCATCAAGAACTGCTTCCCCAAGGAATGGCAGGGAATACAATTATTCCCGATCCTGCATGGCAAGGGATGCCATAATATCCGTGGAGAATGCTGTTCTCATGGCATTCAACGGAACAGTTCCAGAGGGTTTGGTACTCAGAACAGACAATGGACCACGGTGTATCTCCCATGAGTTCAGGAATTCAATGAAGCTACTTGGAATAAGACTTGAATATATCCAGAAACACACTCCGGAGGATAATGGGGATATTGAATCGTTCCACAATTCAATCAAGACAGACTATATCTGGCCCAATGAGTTCATGGGCTTCCATGATGTCTCCACTGCCATTGGGAAAGCATTCACGGACTACAATAAATGCACGCCGCATTCATCCATTGATTATCTTCCTCCAAGGGAGTTCAGGAGGAAGTTCCTAGATGATCCGGCGCTCAGGGAAAGATTCGGGGAGAAAGAAGTTGAGGTGAGACTAAATTAATAATGAAGAAAAGTGTTCCAAATTCTGCTGGGCCAGATCAATTTCATAATTACGCAGGATATGAGAAATTGCATAAGACTTGTTAGATTAGTATTTCCACCTCTAAAAAACACGATAATATTTCAGAGGAGTTAGGAGTAAATGTAAGTAGATCAAACCGATTAGTCTGTCAATAGAAACGAAAAGGGAACCAATAAAATAAATCCTGATGTAGAAAATCTAAAGCAAAGGAAATGTAAAGCACTATTAACTCAGTAAGGACAAATAGGAGCATAATAAAATAATGGTAATATTTAAAGAAATTTTAGAAAGTATCACACTCCATTATATATATCCAATCAGGTAGGTCCTTTTCCTTCATTTTTATACGTTTCCCGTTAAAATGAAACAACTCAAAAAAGAAAACTGGAGTAACACATACGCAGTAGGACTCATTGTAAAAGTGATCTGGTGGATCAACCTGAGTTATATTTTGTGGAACAGGGAAGTTCAAATAGAGATATTTGTTAATCTTTCCTTCAGGTACACATGAATTATAACTGGTCAGTTTGAATTTTCCAACAGTGATGCTGGCCTTGATCACATAAAAGGATAAATTTGTGTATGGAGAGGAGAATGTTTCATTTGTATACGACAAGATTATCCCAAGGCATGTTGAACCCTCAGGTGTATAGATAAAATTGGGTGCGTTACTGCTTAAATCAAATGTCACTGAGTAATCATTACCAGATTGGATAATGACATGGGTCTCATATGTGATGTTATTTTTGCCTTCCAAGCTTGAGGTAGTTATTGATCTCGGCATTACTCCATAAGGAACAGGAGCTGATGATGGTGTTGTTATTATTTCATAACCAATCATCGAAGTGAAAAATAAAAGTGAGATCAATATAGCTGCAACAACATTTTTCTTAGAACCTCTCACCTATTCACCCTCCTTATCGTCATCAAAGCTGATAATGTCCCTCTTCCTTAATATTAACTGTATTTTATGCATTTTTAGTCACTTCCTCTGGAAGATATACAGTTACAGAATATGATCCAGTGTATAGATTGGGAAATTTATTAAAGCAATCATCCTTGGTTTCGTTGAATATTGAAAAGACCATTGTATACTGGAAAAAGTCAACTACATAAGGGGTAGTTGCTTTATTATCATGGGCTTGTACAGTTATTCCATCTCCAATTTGAAATAGATATGATGGTTTAAATTTATAACACACGCCTCCCCAAGAAATATCATATTTGATTCCAAGGGGACAGTAATAATATTGAATCAATGGCGAGTGTGGAAAACTCAATATTTTAAAACCTGCGTTCTGAGTATAGCTTAAATTCATCGGTAGAGATTGAGGCTTATTGAAGTTACTTCCCTGACAGAAAGTAAATGGGTTAAGGGTACCACCTAACGCAAAAAGTGCTGCTGTTGATCCATCAGTCAGCGTCGATGCAACTGAAAAGGCTGCCATCCACAAAATTTTTTCCCAAGTTGTCCAGGAATTATTCTTGTAATTCTGGTATGCACTACAATACACATATTGCTGAACTTTGCAGGCTGAGTTACTCAAATATTGTGGTGTTTGTCCCAGTGTGTTTCCAGTATAATTGAAATACATTGCCATACTGTTTACTTCATAATCATTATTCAGTGTGGCAACACCTGGCATTAATTCTGCCTTTGAAGTGGCAGAAGGCTTCAGACAACTTGCCAAATGTACACTACCGAAAATTTCACCTACTATTCTACCATCAGAATTGTAAATTGGTTTCATTGCCCCACCAACATAGTCAAGATTAGGATAAGAATAGGCACATTCTGTATTATCATATTCTACGAAACAATGGCCCGCTGAACCCTGAAAATCCCAATACCCATCATAATTTACTGCTATGCCGAATTGTTCCCATTCCCCTATATAATTCGGTATAATTTGCACACTATATGGTCCATCATGATCTACCTTCATAGAACCAATTTGATAATAATAGTAAGAGGGATCTGCAATAAAAAATCCTACCATGGCTGCTTTGTAAGAACCCATAGAAATGATGGAGAAATCAAGAATGAAAGTCTGTGAACCATTGATAAAAACCGAAGGGTATGAATTACCTATTTTAAAATATCCAATAACTGGGCTCAATCCTGGACCTCCACCTCCTCCTCCACCCAAAATTTTCATGGGCTTTATTAGAGGATCTACTGTATATGTTTCGTTCTTAAAGAGCGTGATTGGTCCAAAGGGAAGCGAAATGACATTTGATTTCGCAGAATGAAATATAAGCCCTGAGTGAAATAGATTCGAATCATCTGCCCAGTTTACATTCACACTCCTATCACTTAATTCATAAGTATTTTGACTCATTGTAATAATGCCATAACTCTGCGTGAACTTTATTTTCTTCGATATATCAGATCCAATGGCAATATTGTAATAAGATCCTGATTTCATCACAAATATGGGTGAAATTCTTAAACTATTCCCCGTGTTTTTGATCGCAATACTGGCATCAATTCCTGAATTGGTAAAAGAGTAAATTTCAGATCCCTTTAATCCTTCACCCTGAAATTGCTCTACAACAGAATTCTGATGGGGTGTAGCGACCCTAAAAATAGATATAAAATGGAGGGAGAAAAAGGAGGACGTTGCAAGATTGAGTATTTTCCATTCAACATCATGATAACTCTTTCCGAATTCGACCCCGGTCCAGATTCTTGAAGGAAACAAAGTCATATTATCATATGTACACTCTTTTGAAAATTGATTCTCATCCGCTAAATTTAACCCTGAAAAAGATAAAGGCATAAGAACACTCAAAACTGCTCTTATGATTCTTATCTTCATTGAGTTAAAATAGTAAATAAGCTATTTAAATTTTATCAACTAATATATTGATTATGAATTCTATTAACATTTACTAAAGTTCCTTAAAATTTATTCATGAAGCTTGCGTTTTACTGTATAAGTGACCCGTTTAAAAATGCTTTAAAAGAGAAATACAACTCAATGAGGATAAATGAACCATTAACGTTTGTAAATGTCAAAGCCGTTTCATAATTGTGCATTTTCGCAGGAATAAAAATGACCCCTATCGCCGGTTTAATTTTGACCCCTGTCCATGCCATGACAGTGGTCTGAGTTGTATGATCCGGAAGTGGAGAATGATACGCAATATGAAAGAGAAAGGAATGATCATTAAGTCAATAGCCATGGAACTGAATATATCCAGGAACAGTGTCAGGGAATATATGAAATCAGAATCATTGGTTAAAGTAAATAGAAAGAAAATCAAAGCTTGATCCAAAAGGGGCATAATTAATAATTATTTCAAGGGGTAGCAAGAACACATTAGTATTGCTTTATAAGATTAAATTATTTATAAGGTCTACTGTTCATGGAACCTTTACTAAATAAGGCTAAGACTATGAATGATAAATATCAGGATGATCAGAGTGATGATTGTATGAAAGAAAGTCTGATGTTGCTTGTTACCAGATCGAAAATATGGGAAGATAATATATTCAAAATATTTCTGAACGATTGAAAATGCTGAAATAATTTCGTCCTCAAGAGGAATAATGCCACGTTGGGATCAAACAGTTTTAATTTGATCTACCGATAAAGCATCATGGAAAGTGGAAAGGGGTACAATAAAAATGAAATAGAGCAAATTCTCACTGGTCTAAATTTGACAGAATTTCAGAAAGAGGTATTGATGTATGTTTATGAAATCCCAAAGGGCGAAACAAGAACTTATAAACAGGTTGCAGAGGCAATAGGTCACGATAAGGCCTACCGTGCAGTTGGAACGGTTCTTAAAAACAATCCACTGGCACCAATAATCCCATGTCATAGAGTAATTAAAAGTAACGGTGAGTTGGGAAATTACTCCGGAACTGGAGGAACTGCACGGAAGGAATCACTATTGCGCAAGGAGGGTGCAATAAAATAAGTGTGCTTTCTGAAATATGATTCTTATTCAGAGATTTATTCTCATTCGAGGTAAACTATTCTGGATCCTAAATTCTCTATCTTGAACCTGTGTCTTACAAGACCATTCATTGCTTTCTCTATTTTATCGTGATACTCCAGGGGGGCCGAAAATATGAGGAATCCTCCGCCACCTGCTCCCATTAATTTTCCACCCTCTGCACCTGCCTGCATGGCCTTTTCATAATATTTATCGATGATATCATCTGTTATTCCTGTAGTCAGTTTCCTCTTGATTAGCCAGTTCTCATGCATTAATTCTCCCAGGCGATCAAATTTCTTTTCCTTAAGTGAGTTATAAGTTTCATAGGCGAGATCTCTCATTCTGCTGTATTCATTGACCATCTCCGAAACTTGTTTAGACTGGCTTTTATGGATGGTTGCTGACTTTCTTTCAATCCCAGTATAGAAGATCATGAGTCTTTCATTGAGTCTATCCAAATCCTCTCCACGGAGTGGAATACGTGAAAGATTTACATTGTTATCAGGGAAAAATTCCATCAATTGAATCCCACCAAAGGCGGATATATACTGATCCTGTTTTCCTCCAGGCTCGGAAAGAATATTTCTTTCAATATCTACTGCCTCTTCAGCTATTTTTTTCGGAGATACAGTTTCTCCCTCCCAGGTGTGAAGGGCATTCAAAAGGCCCACAAGAAAGGAGCTGCTGGATCCCAACCCAGTTCCTCCTGAAGGTATTTCAGTTATGCTTATTATCTGGATACCTGTATCTATATTTAATAGTTTCAAGGCCTCTCTGACAGTTGGATGTTGAATATCATTAACATTTTTTATTGCATTTTCTGTTTTTGAATAACTTACTCTTATCTCATCAGACCTGAAGTTTTTGGCAATAGTAACATAAATGTACCTATCAACAGTGGCGGAAACAACGGCTCCCGGACCATAATTTCTATAATACTCTGGCAAATCAGTTCCTCCACCTGTAAAGGTGATTCTTAGTGGTGTTCTTGAAGTTACAATTCTAAATCCTGCATCATTCATAGGATCACTTAAATGTTATCCTCTACTATCTTAGAGACTATATGCCCTATTGCTATGGTTGATTCCTGTATGTAGGATGTTCTGTTACTTGGTATTTTTATTATATTTCCTTCATCTATAAGTTCACCTAATTTGCCCCCACCTGATCCGGTTATTGCGAATAAACTGCACCCCATTTCCTTCGCTTTTTCAACGGCCTTTACTACATTTACAGAATTTCCACTTGTGCTTAATGCTATTATCAGGTCCCCGGGCTGAGCAAAAGCCTCTATCTGCCTTGAAAAGGTATCAGCGTAACTGTAATCATTTCCTATTGCAGTTATGGATGATGAATTACCATGCAGGATCATTGCTGGAAGTGGTCTTCTCTCCTTTTCGAATCTCCCTACAAATTCAGCAGCAATATGCTGGGCATCTGCTGCACTCCCTCCATTTCCAAATACTATAATCTTATGGCCATTTTTAAAAGTCTCGCTTATACAATTTCCGAGGTTTAGGATTTTACTGGTGTCCAGATTGTTTCTTATTTTTGATCCTTCATCAAGATATTTTTTAATTCCTTCAACATCCATAGGCCATTATTGGCATCTAAAATATTATGATTACTAATAAATTTAGAAAGCATCATTGTTTTATTGAATTTGTTGCGGAATTTCATTGTATTACAATCCTCTTGATGAGGTAAAATTTAAATGAGAATAGGAAGATTCCATATTGATAGGAATGACAAAAAAATCAATAAGACCGAATATAAACCTGGATAAGATATGGATGAAAGACGAAGAATGGAAAGGAACCACAATTGGAATACCACTCAATAAGGAAAAGGCCATAATTCTAGCCAGGGAACTTTTAGAAGCAGTAGAATCTTCAGGAGACTCAACAATCCAGATGACCATATTTCCTAAGAGAAAACACCCTACGATAACAATTTCCTTTGATCAGGTTGATACTTTAAGAGAAACCCCATATGATGACCAATAATTCTCATCATGATAATTGGAGTTATAGATAAAATATTGATAAATGCAAAACTGTGATCAGTTAGCTTAATTTCCTACGGATACATAATAAACTGTGAAGAATAAAGCCTTATTCGTTGACAGGGATGGAACAATTAACCGTGACTGTCCATACTGTAAGGACCCATCGCAGATCGTACTTTACGACGACGCCATAGACATTATGAAAGATTTTCAAAACAAAGGATATCTCATAATAATTGTCACAAATCAATCGGGAATTAACAGGGGATATTTTACCATAGAAGAGTTCAAGAAATTTCAGGAAGCACTTCTTGAAATGCTCCTTAAACGAGGGGTGAATGTTTTTGATACATTTTACTGTCCGCACAGGCCGGACGAAAAATGTAAATGCAGAAAACCTGAAACGGGAATGATTGAGGATGCAGCTAAAAAATACCATATAGACATAGGCGAATCCATTATCATGGGCGACCGAGACGATATGGAAGGAGAAATAGGAAGGAAATTAGGAATGAAGTATATAATCCTGAACCGTAATTGAATTGATCAAATCTGAATTTCCTTAACCTTATAGTTACGATGCTTTAAAATTTAAAATTTCGCATAAAATAAAATCTATTTAAGAATAATTTTATAAATTCGAACCTATTACCGGATGGATGTCTGAAATAGGGACTATTAGGTATTTGCTTGCCCTTGTTGGTGGAGTCATTTCATTTTTGAGCGGAGTGCTTGTTCTAATACTGGGAATTATAGGTGGCGCACTATCATCTGTTTTGGTATTTTCACCTGTTGCAATGGCGGGAGTTGTTGCGGCTGCTGGATTCATTGTAATTATCATTTATGCTCTTGTAATTATGTTCCTCTCATACGCTATCATAAATTACGCAGGAGAACTGAAAAGCAGCAGAAAAAACAAAGAAGTATATGGGATTCTGATTCTCCTGTTCAGCATAGTTCTGTTCTTTATGGGAGGCGGTTATGAAATTGGGCCCATTCTGTCAGGAATTGGAGGTCTACTTATCATACTTTAATTTTCTCCTTTATTAATAATATAACTCTTTCTTGAATTAAGTTCAGAAATTAAATCATTGAGTAATTTTTCCATACCCCTAGTCAGGGAAATTATCTTTTCCTTCATTAAACCAGTCAGTTTCTCTACTGAAAGTAAGCTGTATACAAAATAATATCCACCATCTCTTAGCGTTCGCACATCACGAACGGCTATGCCTGAATTTACCAGTCTTTGGAGAGATCTATAAACAGTGCTACTTTCTCGTCCCGTAATATCTGATATTTCTGAGACAGTCTTCCAGATTCCCTCATCCAGGGAATAAAAAACTATTACGTCCGTTGGTCCAAGGCCAAATAGAGTTTCCAATAAATCTGAGCAGCAGGCTATCTCAGAATTAATTTTAGAGGACAGGTTATCCCGGGACATAAGATGCAAATACTGTAAGATATTTAACGGTTTTGCTTGTTTTTGGCAAAACCATAAAATACTTAAACCGGTATTAAATAACAGATTGAGTCTTGGAGTGATTCCGATGGATGACGACGCTGAATTAGAAAGAATAAGAAAGCAGATGATGGCCAGGATTCAAAATGAAAGTGTTAAAAAGGAGGTTAAAAATATGAAACCGATAGAATTAACAGACAGCACGTTTGCTGATGCAGTAAAGAAGGAAAAGATACTGGTAGTTGACTTTTGGGCATCCTGGTGTGCCCCTTGCAGATTCCTTTCTCCAATTATAGAGGAACTGGCAAAGGATTATGCGGGTAAAATAACATTCGGGAAAGTTGATGTAGATGCCAACCCAAGAGTAAGTGCTTCATTCAACATAAGCAGCATTCCAACCGTAATGATGTTTAAGGATGGAAAGGTTGCAGATGTTAGCATTGGAGCTGTTCCCAAACAGATGCTTGAAACAAAATTAAAAAGGCTGATGAATTAAAATGAAGTATGATGTGATAGTTATAGGGGGAGCATTTGCCGGATTAACCGCTGCCATATACTCTGCCAGGCAAGGTATGAAAACCCTGGTTCTGACAAAGGATATAGGGGGTCAGGGGCTTTTAACAAACGACATACAGAATTTCCCAGGCTTCACATCAATATCTGGTTTTGATCTGGCAAATAAATTCCAGGAACAGGCATCATTGTATGGCACCGAATTCGTCTATGATGAAGTGACAGGTATAGAAGACAGGGAAGGGCAATTCCTTGTGAAGACCAGGGAGGAGTCATATGAGGCTGATTCTGTGGTCCTTGCATTTGGGAAAACCCCAAGAGATCTTAATGTACCTGGGGAAGAGAAGTACAAGGGCAGAGGTGTTTCATATTGTTCCATATGTGACGGCCCATTGTACAGAAATAAGGAAGTGATGGTTGCAGGTGCAGGAGATCATGCACTTCAAGCAGCCCTCTATCTGGCTACAGTAGCATCGAAAGTATATGTGCCACAGAAAGGTAACAGAATTTCCGGATCTGAGGATATGATTAACGATGCCAAAGCTCTAGAAAACGTTGAATTCATTTATGAATCTGAGGTTTCTGAAATCAAGGGCGAAAAAACCGTAAGTTCAGTCATTCTTAAAAATAAGTCAGGGAATACAACAGAGGTACCTGTGAGGGCGGTATTCGTTGAAATGGGATACGTTGCAAAGACATCAATGTTAAAGGGCTTTGTTGATATGAATAAAGACGGCGAAGTTCTCATTGATATGAATGGAGCAACAAGTCATCCGGGAGTTTTTGCAGCCGGAGATGTGACAAATATCCCGTACAAACAGGCAATCATATCAGCAGGTCAGGGTTCTGTTGCTGCACTTTCTGCTATCAACTATATACATAGGAAACGCGGGAAAGGTGCCATGAAGTCAGACTGGAAGTACATTCCTACAGGGAAAAAAGAGGAAAAACTTAGGATATGAAAATACAGATAAACCCAGACAATTTCGATTCAAAAGGAAGGCAGAGAATTCAAATGGATTCTCTGGATATTACAATTTTGAAAAAAAATAACAATTATTTAGCGTTCCAATCCAAATGTCCTCACAAGGGTGGACCATTATTTTTGGGAAAGTTGATTGGCGAAAATGGCCTTATGTGTCCATCTCATCACATAATTTTTGATATTGATAGTGGTGCTGTGCTGGAGAATCCAATTCCCGAAAGTATGGGAGAATATAGAAAATGTGATTCCTTAAGGATCATTCCTGTGAAAATCAATGACGGCTCTATTTTTATTGAGGTAAGTTGACCAAACCTTTTAAATAATTAAATATTATAGGACAAAACTAATATATTAATCCCCTATCTCAAGTTCATTTTACCGGACATATGAAACCTGTGAAATAATTCCTATAATATTCTGAACCTGATCCAACAATAGGTGAAATTATTCACCTGACATGACATATATTTCCTGAAACATAAATCGGAGGATACTATCAGGAATGCAATTGAAACAACAGTTAAGGCAAATAATAATGAAGAATATCCATATGATTATTTCATGATCATCCATTCCTGAAATGTCCTGGAGATCCATATGAGAACTGAAGTCCATTTTTACTTTCATAACCTCCAGGTGGTTGGTGCTTATCTTTAAGGGAAATATTTACACATGCTTCATTCCTGTTGCCTTATTTTAAGGACCGAAGGGGGTAAATGAAATTTTCAATCTCCTATGGCAATTAAATCCACTGCTGAATCTCTAACTCTCTCTAACACCATCGTATCAAAGCGTTCAAAAAAGTCCTATAGTGGTATATGGACTTTATGTAAAAGATAAATGGAAAAATATATCTTATTAAGAGGTACAAAGAGTATATTTAGAGTTTATATTTTTTCTTGTTCCTTCTCCACCATATTCTGTCCAGATAACTTCTAACGATCTCATCCTGGAACTCTTTCTCCAGAAGATTATTGAAGATCTGTTCAGCAAGATCCATTTTATCTAATTTATACAGACATATAGCCTCATGGAGTGCCGCCTCTTCGTCTTCTTCAATTTCCTGAGCTTTCCTGAAGGATTCAGTTGCCTTTTCAAAATTATCCATTGATTCCAGAATTTTTCCCTTTATGATATAAGCGTCCTTTGCATCTTCATCCAGGGCCAGAGCAGCTTCAATTTTCTCAAGAGCTCTTTCATAGTTGCCACGATCTAAATAAAATTCTGCAATATCCATTAGTGGTTCTGGATCATCCTGGGAAATTTCCACAGCCTTGTTGTAATACTTTTCCGCAAGCTTCTCGTCGTCAAGTTCGTCAAGTAATGAGCCTAGGTCCAAATAGAAGGCGGGCTGTTCGTCATCAATGGATATACATTCCATTATGTATTTGAGGGCATCTGCAATTTTGTCCAGTGCAATGGAATCCCTGAAAAGCATGTATGCAACTTCCAGATTTTGAGGATCCGCCTTTATGATATCCTTCAGGATTTTCACACTTTCCTCGATCTTCCCATCATTTTCCAGTATTCTGCAAAAGTTAATTCCATACTCCGGATTGTTTCCGTTCTTGTATGCAATCTCCGCTTCAATTAGAGCTTTTTTAGATTCACCCATATTATCATAAATGTTACTCTTAACATAATGAGCCTCAACCATGTCTTTCTGCTTCAAAACTTCATTTACCAGGGTCATACTCTTTTTCATATCACCAAGTGCCATTAGAATGGACGCATATTGCAATGCCAATTCGGGCTTATTCTTATCAAGAGAATATGCAGTTTCAGAATGAGTTTTTGCCTTTTCAAGCTCACCCATCTCAACGTAAGCTTCAGAAGCAAGTGAAAATGCATCTGCCCTGGATGAATCCATCTCTATGGCTTTTAGGAAGTATTCCAGACTTTTCTCATATTCTCCTGAGGATAGTAATTCAAAACCCTTACCTATCTGCTCTTCGTATGTCGTCAAATTAATCGATGTGTTATGCATAGTACATTATTATACCTTGTTAAACGAAATCCTAAATGAATAAATGGTGAAATCGATTTATTTCTCAATAGTATATGGGGACAATGGAACTCCAGAGTAAAATGGGTCTTTGCAGGGTAATAACAGAGAAATTCTATGCCAGGGGTTACGGAAACACGCCCCTGATGGTCTTCCAATTCCCCAATAATTCCCAGGTTATTGCAAAGGCCGAATGGTTCAACCCTTCAGGCTCAATCAAATCAAGAGCAGCCTTCTTCATGGTTATGGAAAAGATTCTTGAAAATGATCAAAACCTTCATAAGACTTTTGTTGAAGGCACCTCAGGGAATACAGGTATAGCAATAGCTGAAGTATGCAGAACATTGGGAATTAAATCAAAAATAATCATCCCGCCTGGAACCATGGAAGAGACGGTTAAAAAACTCAGGGAAACTGGAACAGATCTTGTTATTACTGATGAGGACACCAAAACAACAAGTACTGAGAAGGCCATTCAAACGGCTCTTTCACTCAGCGAAGATTATCCTCATGAATATGTAAGTTTACATCAACATGCAAACCCACTGAATTGGATGTCACATTACTGTACAACCGGCCCAGAAATAAGAAGAAACTTTAAAAAAAGGATCGATTTTGTTGCCATTGCCATGGGTACAGGAGGTTCCATAATTGGTTTGAGCAAATTCTTCAAGGAAGTAGATGAAAGCAACAATATAATGGTTCAGGTGGATGAAGGTTCATATATTCAGGGAATAAGAAATTATAACAAAGCAAAGGACAAAAAGATAATTGTTGACAACCTGTCATACATAGATTCGATCAGCACAGTCTCAGCGGAAGATGCGAGATATGGTATAAAGGAACTGGCAGAGGCATACGGTGTAATGCCTGGTTTTTCCTCCGGTTCTAATTTCATTGCTGCAAAGAGAATTGCCCTTGCTAATCCTGGTTCTGTTGTTTTGACAGTCTTTCCCGACAGCGCCGAAAAATACGCAGGCTTATATGAAAGGCTCGGCATAATCAATAGGAAATTAATCGAAGGAATGGACTTCAGAGACCTCTCAAAATTAAAGGGAGATCTGACTGTTGTGAGATAATTACTTTGTGTTGAAATTGGCCTTTCTTTTTTCCAGAAATGCCCTGGCTCCTTCTTTCTGGTTGGAAGTGTTGAACAGGTTTGCAAAATATTCCTTTTCAAGTTCAAATCCGGAATCCGGAGCTTTCCTTATTAATTCCTTTATGCTGGTAAGAGCCTCTATTGGCAGTGACTCATATTCCTTTGCAACTGATATTGCACTCTTAAGATATTCTTCACTTATCTCATTGATTAATCCATAATTCAGTGCATCCTGTGCATTTATCCTTTTCCCCCTTGATATGAGATCAAAGGTAAGGGATTCTCCCGCAAGCCTTAAGAGTCTCTGAGTACCACCAAAACCTGGAAGTACCCCCAGGGTTACCTCAGGAAGACCAAGAATTGTTGCAGGATGAGCAACTCTATAGTCGCAGGCCAGTGCCAGTTCGAATCCTCCGCCCAGTGCAAATCCATGGATGGCTGCGATAACCGGCATTTTTCTGGTCTGAATGAAATTCATCACATCGTGGCCCTTCTGGGCAAAATTATAGGCATCACCTGGGGATAGATTCAGAAATAGGGAAATATCTGCACCTGCACTGAATGCCCTGTTATTTCCGTATATGACTCCTATCCTGTTCTCATCCTTTAAGGCTTCCCCTATTTCCTCTATGGTTTCAATATCCAGTGGGTTTGTACTCTTTTCCCTGTTTATCATGATTTTAAGAATTCTCCCATCTTCCTCCACATTTATATTTTTCAATTTTTCTTCACCTCGTATTCATAAAAGCCCTTACCACTCTTTCTTCCCAGCTTTCCAGAATCAACAAGGTTCTTCAGAGTTATGGGAGGTTTAAATGCAGGGTTCCCGAAATCTCTGTAAAGAACTTCCATGATATCATAGCAAACGTCAAGTCCTATGAAATCTGCCAGTTCCAGAGGCCCCATGGGATGATTCATACCAAGTCTGAACGTTTTATCAATATCCTGCGGTGAAGCAATACCCTGCTCATATGTCAATATGGCTTCCCTTATGAGAGGCATGAGTATTCTGTTTGATATAAATCCTGGAAAATTCTTTGAAAATACTGGATCTTTGCCGACCGATTTCAATAGCTCAATTGTTTCATCAACTATTTTCCTGGAAGTAAACTCAGAGGGAACTATTTCTACCAGTGACATTATGGGCACAGGGTTGAAGAAGTGGATACCTAAAAATCTTTCAGGGTTCTTTAAACTCCTGGATAGAACATCTATGGAAATGGAGGATGTGTTGGACCCTATAACAGCGTCTTCAGAAACCGAAGATGAAATCTTCTGCAACGTCTCCATCTTTATATCCAGTCTCTCAAATACTGCCTCAATAACCAGCTGGCAGTTCTTCAGTGATTCCGGGTCACTGAGAAATTCAATTCTATCTAATATTGTTTGAGGTTCTTCACTTATTTTTCCCTTGTTCTTTAAACGCTGAAGGGAATTGAGAATATCCTTTCTGGCAAAGTTAAGTGCCTCAGGTGATATATCTATTATTATGACATTATGGCCGCTCTGGGCAAATACCTGGCCTATTCCTCTTCCCATGGTTCCTGCCCCAACAACACCCACATTCATCAGAACACCTCCACTGTCATTGTATGCCCACCACCGCCTCCGTGGCACAGGGTTGCAAGTCCTTTCTCCATTTTATTGCTTCTGAGGGCATTAATCAGGGTTACGACAATTCTGGAACCACTGTCACCAAGTGGGTGACCTAATGCTATGGCCCCTCCGTATATATTGAATTTATCATTATCGATACCTAATTCGTCACGAACTATGATAGAAGCTGCGGAAAATGCTTCATTATGCTCAAAGAGATCAAAATCCTTTATTGACCAGCCTTTTTTCTCCAGTAATTTTTTGGTTGCTGGTATTGGGGCTTCCACAAAATCTCTGGGATCAAGAGATGCTGAACTGAAACCTGTGATTTTGCCTATTGGCTTTATTCCATATTCATTTACAGCTTTACTTGAAACAAGAACTAGGGCTGAAGCACCATCAGATATTTGGGAAGAGTTACCTGCTGTATGAAGGCCGTCTTCATTGAAAGCGGGTGGCAACCTGGCAAGGGATTCCATGTCAGTTTTTCTTATTCCCTCATCCTTGTCCAGTTGCTCAAGCTTAACAATTTCCTTTGCAAAGAGACCACTTTCAGTGGCCTTGAAGGCCCGGGTCTGACTCTCCATGGAAAATTCATCGAGTTGCTCCCTTGTCAGATTATATTTTTTAGCAGTCTTATCGGCATAATAGCCCATGGAATAACCGTAAAATGCGTCCTTAAGTCCATCATTGAAAAGGGAATCCGTGAAACTTTCACTTTCGTTGAACATATTCTTTACACCCCACCTGAAAGAACTTGAAACGAGGTATGGGGTTCTGCTCATACTTTCAGTTCCTCCCGCAACGATTATGTCTCTTTCCCCTAGCATTATTTCACGGGATGCATTTTCCATCGCAAGCATTCCCGAAGCACATACGACGTTAACCGTATTCTTTGTCACTGTATCTGGTAGGCCTGCAATGTGGGCACATTGGCCCGCTAAATTTTGCCCATTACCGGCCTGAATTACATTACCAAAGAGTACTTCTTCAACTAAATCAGGTTTTATTCCTGAGGCCTCAACAGCAGCCTTGATTGCCTGACCTCCAAGATTTGCAGCACTCACGTTCCTAAGGGATTTGCCAAATTTTCCAATAGGAGTCCGAAGTGCGGAAGCAATATATACATCATTATCCGGCATAATCCATGATATGTTCCTGTCTTATATTTTTTCGATCCTTTATTTACCGTCATCTTTTTCTATGGGGTTCTCCTTGAAGGATATCCAGTCACTGTAACTCCCCACATAGAGCATGGGAGACATCCCAAGGGAATCCATTACAAAATAGTTAATACAGGATGTCACGCCTGAACCGCAATACATCACCGGCCTCTTATCTACTTCTCTGAATATTTTTCGAAGTTCTTCCTCACCTTTGAATTGAGATCCATTCATAAGTTCAAGATAAGGTATGTTTACTGATCCCGGAATTCTTCCCGGGATTTTATCTATTGGTTCGCTTTCGCCCCTGTATCTGTAATTCTCCCTGGCATCAATTAGTTCAATTTTATCCCTGTTTTCCCATATGAATCTATGGTCCGCAACAAGATCTTTCCTTATCCTTGGCGAAATTTTCCCTTTTAAAT
This sequence comes from Cuniculiplasma thermophilum, assembly GCF_052315355.1. NCBI lineage: Archaea > Methanobacteriati > Thermoplasmatota > Thermoplasmata > Thermoplasmatales > Cuniculiplasmataceae > Cuniculiplasma > Cuniculiplasma thermophilum. The sequence goes on along the minus strand of NZ_JBLSDF010000023.1, from coordinate 13,740 downwards.
CAGGAATCCTTTCGCCCTTTTCCAGTTCACCTCCGGAAGATACCCATGCTTCAATGCCACCATCCAGGATATAGCAGTTATCGTGTCCTATGTACTTTAAGAGAAACCACATTCTTGCTGCGCCTGAAAGATTGTCGTCATAACACACAACCATTGAGTTATCATTCAGACCTGTGGATTCAAGTTTTTTGGTAAAAACACTCATATCTGGAAGGGGGTGCCTCCCTCCATGCTCTCTCACCTCTGATGCCATATCCTTGTTGAGATCAAAGAAAAACGCCCCTGGAATGTGACCTTCCATGTATTTATTGTATCCCCACTCCGGTTCAGTAAGGCGGTATCTGCAATCATATACTATTACTCTACTCATCATTTCTTTTAAATCATTAGTAGACACTAAGTATTTCATTGAGTTAGAATTAGAGTTTTATATTTAAATGTTGAAGAGACTATCTGGTCATCGAAAAGAATTTCTGTGCGTCTTCCGTAACTCTTACAACATTATAACCGTCTTTACCACTTGCAATTCGATTATCAAGTCCCATTACGGCCTTATTGAACTCTGTTAGTTCATCTCTGTACATATTGCCACCAGCGAACTTTTCTCTCTCTTCACCGTCAACGTAAATGGATGCTGAAACTTCCGTGGAAAAGAAATTTCTGATTTCGTATCTGTGCGTCTGGGTAATTACAGTCAGATCATTTGGTGATTTTTCCATTTCCCTTGAGCTCAGGGAATAACCAATTGCATGATCAAACTGCATATTAACGATCATGGTGGTATCAATGATGCTTGTTTCTGGAAATCTAAAGCCTGTAACTTTTCTTGGAAATTTGCCGTAAAGGTTGAGGAGTGTGTCTATGACGTGGACTCCAGTTCCCATAACTGAACCTCCCCCAACCTTTTCCGGTTCACTCCACCATTTGCTATCAGCAGTATCCGGATTGTGAGAACTTCTGTGTGCCCAGACACCTCCTATAAATCTAATCTCTTCCCTATCATTTCCCATGATTTTTTCCAGTGCAGTAAGTGCAGGATGAAACCTAAGATGGAAACCTACAGCGAGTTTTAACCTCATATCCCTGGCCACCTCCATAAGTTCCCTGGCCTCCGATGACCTTAGAGTCATCTGCTTTTCCACAAGTACGTTTTTTCCATGATTTAGTGCCTTTAGTGCGTGTTCATAATGAAGAAAATTTGGAGAAGCAACATATACTGAATCTATATCTTCGTGCAATAATTCATCATAAGTTTTGTAATAGGTGGTCTCAAATTCCTTAGCAACTCTCTCCCCTTTTTCTATGTTTCTTGTGGTAATTCCACCAAGTTCTATATTCGCTTCTGCAAGAGCGGGCATAACACGTTTTACAGCGTGGTTACCCAACCCAATAACTCCTATTTTCATACTCTCATATGTGCAATGGGATTAAAAACTTCACTTTTTATTTCATATCTCTTCAAAAATGAACTCTTTTGAAATAAGATAGAAAATGTTAATTTTTAACAAAATTAAAGATCTCATCTGATACCTGTATTCAGAACTCTGTTTGCCTCCTTAATCCTTCTAATCTCCCTGTTGTATGCCTCTGATATCTCTGAGAGGCTGATTGTGCCGCATACGGATTTAGAATTCTCCTCTTCAATAACCACTAGTTTACCCGTTGGTTCCATTATCAGTCTGTTAAGGGCAGAATGCAATGATTCTTTCTTTGTGATTGTTGGAATTTCTATATTCATTACCTTCTCCACAGGGTCATCATAATTGACGTTAGCCGGAATGTTTTCAATGGACAGGTATCCTTCCAGAACGTGGTTGTCTTCAACCACTATACCCTTAGTTTTGCTCTCTCTTAACTTCGATAAACCCTCCTTAATGGTCGCATTTTTACCCACGAAAATATAATCCCGTTTCATTGCTGTATATATTGGAATCTCATCCAGTATTGGCTTTTTGTATTCATCAGCGTGTGCAGGTGATTGTGACCTGTCTAGAACCTGTGATCTATATATGGTACAATTGCCGCTTACGAAGTAACTGACGGTTGTGGCTAACATTAAGGGAATAAAAAGTGCGTATGACCCAGTCATTTCAGTACCCATAACTATTATGGCTATTGGGGCCTTTGAAGCACCTCCAAACAGAGAAATCATTGATACAATGACAATTTCATCAACACTTATGAAGGGAAACATCATATGGATGGGTATTCCGAGAGCTGCACCTAAAAAGGACCCAGCTACCATTCCCGGGGCAAAGACTCCTCCGGAACCCTCTGACCCTATAGAAAAGGCGGTTGCGATAACTTTCAGAAAAAATAAGACTATTAAAACGAGAAAAATATCCATGTCGCTCTGGCCAAAAAGGCTCAAATTTCCATCCAGAATCTGCTGGACCCAGCCATATCCAAGACCAAGTATCTGCGGAAAAAACAGGGCTATAATACCTACCACCAATCCTCCAATGGCGGGTTTAAAGTAAGGATTCAATTTCTTAGATTTTTCAAAAATTTTGGTTACTCCGTAAAAAACTTTTATATATAATAGAGCCCCAAATCCTGTAATTAAACCTACCATAAGATAGATTAAAAGCGATTCGGGATGAAAAAAGCCTATTGTGGTGCCAGGTGGAATGAGGAATATTGTCTTGTATCCCGTATAGTATCCGAATATGGAATATCCCACCACCGAGGCTATTGTAGATGGTATAAGGGCCTCTACCTCAAAATCTCTCTTATACAAAATTTCTGTGCTAAGAATCGCTCCTCCCAGGGGAGCTAAAAATATACTTCCAATTCCTGCCCCAATACCCGATGCGGTTGCAATTCTTCTGTCATGATCGTTTAGATGAAAAACATCAGCAATGAAGGAACCAAAACCGGCAGCTATTTGTGCAGTTGGACCTTCTCTTCCTGCACTACCGCCAGATCCTATTGTCAGGGCGGATGCGATGGTTTTAACAACAGGAATTCTACGCCTGATTTTTCCATTCTTATTATGAAAGGCATCGATGGCAGCATCAGTTCCATGCCCCTTAGCCTCAGGAGCTGTCTTATTGAGTAGAACAGCTACAAGAAGCCCACCTATAATCAGTGAAACAGGAATCATCCAGCTTCTATAAGGTGTTAAATGATATGGAGAAATCCCGGAAACTATCCCTGATCTAGGTGGACTATACCCGCTAAGGCCCGTAAGAAGATATTCTGTTACAAAATTGATCATTAAATAGAGAGCTATTGCCCCTAAACCCGCTATTATGCCGATTAAAGATCCCACAACAGCCCACTTTCCGCTGTTCGTAGACATGATCCTATTATACGCAGACTTAACCCTGAGTTTTGCACCATCAGGCATGGTAGAGGAATATATAGATGGTTATTAAAATTATTTGGATTGTGACTAATAGATCATCCGTTAGAATGAATCACGATTTGATGCGTAATTTAAATAGACCACGTTGCTAAGCATAGGGCTCATTTTCAACGGAATTGTGTTATAAACCTTAGAGAAACCATTCATAGAATTACAAATAATAAAAATTTAATATTAATTGATCTCCCTTAACTATGGATTGCTAAAGTATAAAATATAACAAGAATCTCCAGTTTATGGATAAGGGAATTGCAAGGAAGGCAATTAGTCTTGTTTCACTGGAAAAGAGGGACAGGGCCTATATTTCAAGGGAAGATATACTTAATATATTGGTATTTAAGAGAAAAATGATAAGAGAGGAATCTGCTGAAAAATTTATAGAAGAGTGCATTCAAAATGGCCTCATATCACCAAGCGGCAAGAAGTTCCAGATTAATTTCAATGTGGCAGGTGTTCAGATACCAATAGATTTTTCCTTCACAGAGGAGGAACTTTTCCAAGAAAACAATGAAGAACCTTCCCTTTTAGATAGACTACTTGAAATTGCAGTTTTATCTGGAAAAATGACCAAAAAGGATGCGCTCAGTAATATAAAAGAATATTTAAAAGACCTTACTTATGTTGATAATAATGTGAGACTCCTTGTAATGCTGAATGATAATTTCATAAACACAAGGGAAATAAGAAAAGAGATAGAGAAAAATCTCCCTAATATTATTCTTCACCCTTAAATTTTTTCGCCAGTTCCATTGCTCTTGGAATATCCTCGCTTTCCATTGCAAGGTCAATTGAAACGTCATACAGGTAAGATATGATATCTCTAAAGGACTCTTTATCTTTCTTTGTTTTCAATGAATCTAAAATGGATTCAGCCTTCCTAAGATTCTCTTCTGCCTCACTGTTTGCCTTAAATATATCTTCTCTGTCTCGGAAAATTTTGATTCTTGCAACACACGCCTCAAAGTAATTTTCCCAATCTCCAATCTTTTCAGCTTCATTCATTATGGATTGGTACATCTCCAAAGATTCTTCCTCCTTTGCCTTGTTTTCGGAAAGCATATCTGCCATTGCACATTTCATTGAAAGTGTCAGGTTCTGGTCTCCAAGAGCAGTTGCTACCTCTAAAGCCTCCTTAAGTGTTGATGAAGCAGCTTCACCCTCACCTGCCTCATCCTGAAGATAGGCAAGATTCATCATTTCTAATGCCAGAATTTCAGGCTGATTTAACTTCTTTCTCACATTCAGGGAATCTATGAGATACTTAATTGCGTTATTTGTCTTGACACCTTCCAGTCCATAGTAGGCCTGAGACAACTTACTTAAAACATCAGCCTCGGCCTCTGTATCCTTGTCCACAGATATCTCTTTTAAAATCTTGATTGCATCCAAATACTTTCCCTTCCCCATTAACTTATCAACGTTTTTAAATTGATTTTCCAGGTCTTTTCCTTCCATAAATTCACTTCCTCAATTCATTCATTAGTTCCTTTGCGTAGCTGTATGAAATTTTACCATCGTTTATCATTTTATCTGATATGATATCTACCAATTCGCCAGAGGCACCTGCCGCAATGGCTATGTTTCTAGAATGTAGTTTCATGTGGCCCTTTTGGATTCCCTCGTCACTGAGGGCTCTTACTGCAGCAAAGTTCTGAGCAAGTCCCACAGCTGCAACTACCTCCTGGAATTCCTTTGCGCTCTTGACGTTAAGTATTTTCATGGATATTTTAGCCTTCTCAACGACAGATGTGGCTCCACCAACAGTCCCAAGAGCTAAAGGCATTTCAATACTCCCAACTATATTCCCCTCATCATCAGTTGAATATCTGGTTAAGGAAGTGTAATGCCCATTGATTGATGCATAGGCGTGTGCATTTGCCTCTGCCTGACGCCAATCGTTTAGTGTGGCCAGTAATACTGCATCGATTCCATTCATAATTCCCTTGTTATGGGTTGTTGCCCTGAAAATATCAGTTCTTGCCATCTCATATGCTTCCATGAATCTTTTTACAACTCTTTCTCCGCCCATGGCCTCCTTATCAAAAACTGCACTAACCCTGGTTACTCTTTCAGGGGAAAGATTACTCAGAATTTTCAATATAACCTGTCCTCCTGTGATCTCCTCAATAAGAGGAGCTACCCGCTCAGCCATAGCATTTATGACATTTGCACCCATGGCATCCAAAACATCTACCTTCAAATGAATAATTAAACCTTTTCCATATGTCAGATCCCTGACAGTAAGGCCTATGGCACCCCTTCCCTTCTCTTTCAATGTATTGCTTACCGTATTGGCCAGATTTAAAATGTTTCTCTCGTTTTTCAATATATTTATCCTTGCTGCTTCAGGAGAAATGATATTAACCACTTGTATCTGCCCGATCATTACATTTTCCGTGCTTACCGCCGTAAATCCACCCCTTATCCTTGCAATTTTAGCCGCATTTGAACAGGCAGCAATAACAGAAGGCTCTTCTATGGCCATTGGTATAAGGTATTCCTTATTGTTCACAATAAAATTTGTTGCGATGCCCACAGGAACCTCTATGTTCATAAAATAATTTTCTATCATCCTCTGTGAATTCTCGTCCTTCAGTGAACCATTATTACTCATCAAGGATGCTTCTTCCCGATCTAAATCCAATAATTCAGAAATGAACCTCCTTCTCTCTTCAGGAGACCACTTTCTAAATTCAGGTATTCTTGATTCAGTGTTCTTCATGCGATCCGACCATAATGTTACATGAGAATTATATCCTTTTCTAAAATTTTAGGAATCTTAATTTGCAACAAAAGACACGGATTCAAATAAGTAAGAGGTATATTTTTGAAGAAAATTATTGAGTTATCTGTGATTCCAGCCTGGAAGAATATGGATATACCATAAGGTTCAGGATAATTGAAAGAACCATAAATGAAAGCATCAGTTCGAATGAATATCTATATGAAAAATCCAGGTACTTATTGAGGATCGTAAAGAGAAAAATTCCTACCGCTCCTCCTGCCGTATTTCCAACACCCCAGGTCCAGGTGTTTGCCCTTGTTGAAAGTTCCTTTGGAATCTTTTGACCTACAAATCCAAGTATGGATGGAAATCCTGTGAATGCTGCAAAGGCATATATGGAGAAAAGGATAAGAGCATATGTGTAAGAAAGTTGAAAGACGATAAATGGAACAAAGGAGGCCAGTGAAATAAGACCAGCTATGAAAAGAGTCGTGTTTCCGCCAACCCTCTTGGTTATGTATCCGAAGATCGGTTGGCCGAGTATTGGGGTTATAAGTGCAATAGAAAGGAAATAGGCAGTTAAAACCTTATTTTGGTATATGGAATTCAAAAATGAGAATATGTAAAGAGCCACGGACATCTGAAATATGGACCTTGTAATGAGTGTTAATGTCAACACAACAAGAAAGGCCCTAACCCCGGGGAATGATTTAATGGACCTCACCTTCGATTCCTTCCTCTCTGATTTTTTCTGATTTTCCATGACATATTCTGGCTTTCTCAATTTTCTTGAAGAAAGATAAACGAGTAATGCAATTATGAAGTAGGAAATTGCTAGAAAAAGAAGGCCCTGAAAAGCACCATATACTGTTATCAAGAGAGTTGCTACTGAAATTATAAGGGCTCTTCCAAGACTTCCCATTGAGCCATTTATGCCGAGGAAAACTGATGAATCCTTTCCCTTAAGTGAGTATCTTAGAATATCCGCTCCAAGAGGGTGATAAAAAGCCTGCCCCGAACCCAAAAATATCGCTCCCAACACGACGAAAAGATACTTCCACGTTATGGAAAGAGACGATTGTGAATAGAAGACAAACGCGAAAAAGAGTATGGAAATAGCCAGTAAGACAATTCCAAGCCCCATGAGTTCCGGGTCCTTATCGTTTCCATCAGATTTTTTACCAATTGGAATACTAAGCACACCTGCTATGAAAGTATAGATCACGGCAAAATAACCCAGAAACAGTGCATTTATACCGACGGTAGGATTTTCGAAATATACAATCAATGTGGAAAAAAGGAAAAAGACACCATCGTTTGAGAAATGGGCAAAAGAAGTACTTATTAGGGCCCTTATATCAGTGCGCATTTCCGGGTATGTTACCGGTGAATAAATATAATTCTAAAAATGCCAAATTGTAAATCAAATAACCTATTTGTGTACTTAGTAGATTCTAAAATCTATAATTGAATTGTGCTTATAAAATATTAAAAGCCTTAAAGGACAAAATTTCTGTTTTCAAATTTCCAGAAGGCACATAAAAAATATATTATATCCCAAGACATTACAGGTTTAATGACAACGCAACTCGCAGAAGTGGAGATTACAAAGGATGGGGATATATACCTGGCGAGAATTATCCTTCCAAGTGGGGAAGTGGTTAATTTGGAAAACGAAGACTTTGAGGAGGTCCTTGAGCAAGTAGCCAATGACCTTCAGGAAAGATTTTCCGACTGATTTGTAGGCGAGGATGGCCCAGTGGTACGGCGGCAGCCTGCTAAGCTGTTTCTTGTTTAGAGAGCGTGGGTTCGAATCCCACTCCTCGCGTCTTAATAGGTTTGAAGTTTATTCTTATCAAAATATGGTTATTTTATTTCAAAAATGGTTCGTGTAGTTTCATGAACTTCTTGATTTTGGGATCAATTACTATTTTGCAATAGGGGTTATTGTTATTCCTATCATAGTACCTTTTGTGATACTCCTCCGCGGGATAGAAATTCTTGAACATCTCCACCTTTGTAACAATTGGCCTCTTGAAATGGCCGTTTCGGCTTAGATCCTCTATGTAATTTCTTGATATTTCATACTGATTTTCATTAAAACATACAATAATTGACTTATATTGGGTTCCCACGTCTGCTCCTTGCCTATTTAGGGTAGTAGGATCGTGAATCTCAAAGAATATTTCCAATATTTGTTTAAGCGTTATATTATCAGTGTCAAACTTAATTTTGACAACTTCCGCATGTCCAGTATTTCCAGTGCAGACATCCTCATAGCTGGGATGTTCCAGAGATCCGCCTGAATAACCTGGAATTACTTCAACCACACCATTAACTCTTTCAAAAATTGCTTCGGTACACCAAAAACAACCCCCACCTAAAATAATCTCATCTATCATAGGATTCATCCTCCATGAATATCAAAGAAATTGAATTTACACAGTGCCTTGTATTCTTCTTGGTAAAGCCTTCTCCCTCAAAAACGTGACCTAAGTGAGCCCCACATTTAGCACATTCAATTTCTGTTCTTACCCCATCTCTGTCGGGGAGTCTTTTTACACTACCTGGTATTTCATCATCAAAACTTGGCCAGCCACAATGTGCATCAAATTTTGCATCCGACTTAAATAGGGGGTTTCCGCATCTCTTGCATACATAAATCCCTTTTTTGAAATTAGACTCGTACTCACCACTGAATGGTCTCTCTGTTCCTTTGTAAATAATTACCCTTTCCTCTTCCTTTGTCAATTTTCTATATTCCATAGATTAGGAATGAAAAGATCGATATTAATAGTTATAAAATATTTTTGTAAATTTCTAAAGATCAATTATTACAAAAATCACTTTGGATCATATTTTTTCTACTATCTGATTTTTCATTTCTTCAAGTCTTGGGTCATTCTCAGTAAAATTATGCTCATGCTGAGCGTGTATTCTCATATGATGAATAAGATCTTCCTTGCTGTCCATTTCAATATGGAATCCACACTTGAATCCTGTATCTTCACATTTATACCTGAATTTTCCCATATTTATCAAATATATCATGCAATAAGGTTTTAAAAATTTTTTCATTTTTCAATATTCGTTTTTATTTTACAATCTCGAGATATTTTCTCTCAATTGAATTACTTGGTTCAGCCCATTTTACTTTTATTCCCTCCTTTAAGAGAATTGATAAGACATCATCATTTTGCATTGATTCTGGTATTCCTATAGTAGCTTTATCGTTTTCCATTTCAATCAATGTTATACCGTATTTTTCCAAGAATGTAAGATCGCGAGGATTATACATAGTAATATTCATCATCCTTGTATCTCTATCATTTGCAATCTCAATCTTTTTCTCTCCATTATTTATTATAACAACCCTCGAAGCGATCTCTCTTGCTTCAGAAATTAGATGTGTGCTTAAGATCACAGTTCGTTTTTGTTTTATATTTATGTCTTTGATTATATCTACAAATTCTCGCATACCCTTTGGATCTAGTCCGAATGTCGGTTCATCAAGTATCAATATTTCTGGATTCATGGCCATTGCGCAGGCCAGAGCTAATCTTTGTTTCATTCCTCTAGAGTATTGACCGGATTTTCTTTTTATATATTCGTCCATTTTTAGTTCTTCTGTCAACCTCGAGACTTCCGAAGAGACAGTCTCCCTATCGGCACCCTTAACCCTGCATACGTAACTAAGGATCTCAATTCCATTAAGATAAGGGTAGAACTCTGGCAGTTCAATTAGGGGACCGACAGAAGAAAGAGCTTTCATTGGATCCTCATTAACCTTTGAGCCCTTGATCGAAACATATCCTGACGTTGGGTGAACTATATTTGTGGCTAATTTCAGGAATGTGCTTTTTCCCGCCCCATTTGGGCCTAGTAAAACAAGGCAATCTCCTGAATTTACGGTTAGTTCAAAATTTTTAAGGGCCTCAAGTTTTCCATATCGCTTATTCAGTCCCTTTGCCTCCAACATGATCATTATTTCACCTCCTTCCTTTCAAACAGAATTACAGTAATACCTATGGAAACCAAAAAGTAAAGAAACATGATAAGCGAATTGCTGATGATTGAATGAAATGAAGCTGGAAATGGATTAGGAGAGGTTAAGGTTATACCAAAAGACAGATCAATGAAAACTCTATATGTTATTGATGAGGCCTGATTTAAAAGATAATATGGAACAGTTTTATACAATAACTCTATGATTATTGTAGCAGCGTAAAATACCAAGAGATATGTGATTAGAACCGAGATATATGCATAGGTGTTCTTATTAAAAACGCTGCTGATCATAAATGTAACAGCAGAAATTGACAGAACAAATAATAATGTAAGAAGGACACTATATATCATTTGGATCAATATCCTTCCAAAAAGATATTGAAACGTTGCCATCTCTATTATGGAGTAAGTTAATACAATTATAAAAGTAACAGAAACTGATGCAAGGTATTTACCTGCTAGCAGAATAACCCTTGGGATTGGCAGTGTGAATATATGAAATGCAGTTTTATTTTCTATTTCACTGGAAATAGCAGGCGACCCAAAGAAAACAGACGCAAATACAGGCAATGAGGATAATAGAAACCCCCAGAGCCATCCGAACAGAAGCTCGTTTTCATTACTTCCACTGTTAACTATCCCTAACCTCTTTCCAAATAGGGAGACATCTCCAAGGTATCTGAAAGAGAGATATATTAATAAACCAGATATTACAAGGGATAAGAAAAACATCAAATAAAAACTTCTTGACCTATAATAATTCCTGAAATAATAAAGATAAGTATCTTTCAGCAAAATTGCCCTACTGACCATATCCGCTTAAGTGTTTTAATATATATAACCATAAGACAAAATATTTTTTATCTATGGACCTGTAATTTCAATAATATAAAAAAGTAAAGTAATTTTAGAAAGTAGAGCTCTGAGTAATGTTTAATCTTTTCAGATCCTTGAGTCCAAAACCAAATTCGAACTCAGCTGTATGCGTATTAGGATTAGTAGAGCTGATTACATAATCGCCGTATTTATAATTAATTGCAGAAATTAACTGATGCAGCAATGTGCTGTTAGACATTTGGATTGTTATATTTGTAATTTGGTTTGTTAAGTTTCCCTCTATCAAAAAATAATTTAGACTGCCTATCTCTTTAACTATAGAAGAAATGTTGGAATTTGGTACGAAACTTAGTGAGGAAGAGGCGCTATTGTTTTTAATTAATGCGCTTAAATTCACATAAAAAGAATCATAAATAGAGCTTTTGGAAACTAGGCCGTTGTAACTTTTCCAGTATGTTCCAAAATGATTTGTAGATATTGAAAAAATGGTGGCATTTAGATTCCCAATTATAACATAGGAATCCCCTATGGGGGTTGCAAATAAAGTTATATTTTTATTATTTGGATCAATTCCAGCCATTGTTATATTTGGAAATCCCTTTACGCCAAGCGAAGTTAGATTTACATTGTTAAGGACAACTTTGTAAATCGTATTGCCATAATATATTTTATAGCTGGTTATGTTTACAGAAGAACTCGATTGCGAAACTGATTTACCAGAAGTTGCCGTAGAATTGCTTATTGCCTGAGCTCTGTCAGAAAAGGAATTGAAACTATAATTGAGAATAAGACCTGCATAACCTTGCCCTACAAATACGTAATAGTCACTTGTATTATTCACAATATGAATAACAGCAGTAGAATTATTAGGAATGTAATGTGTGGCTTCTATGGGACTAGAAGAACTATAAGTGTATGCAAAGTAAGCAGATGGTACTGCCACACCTATTACGATTACAGCAACAATTATGGCCTTTAATGTGGAAATCATAGTATCACATCTATGAATGACATGTAAATATTTATAATTGAGTAAAAAATTTTTAAATTATTGATAAGGTAAAGTTCACCATTTCACAAATTAATGATATTTTTGGATTATCTCTTTGTCACAGGTGGTTGTGGATTTATGATATTGAAAATAGTTACGCTATTGGTAATCTAGCTGAAAATTAAATATCCGGAACACAATTATGTCTAAAATAGATTTTAGCCCGAATGGGGTAAGCTGGATATCCTGAAGGCCTGCGGAGCCTTAGATCCGGGTTCGAATCCCGGTTCGGGCGCTATTGGGTAACTCCTATTTTTTTCCAATTCTTAAACAAAAATCATCTTTGTGCCCAGTGCCTTCAGATTTTCTTTACCTATTTTGCCGCGAAAACCAATACCATAATTAAAACAATTTTAAGATAACAGACGTTATTAAAACTTGAAAATGGAGCATATTTAAATTCTTCAATACCTCTCGCTCATGATCTCATAAATTCCTCAGATCAAGTGATATTGAAAAATTAAATATCACTTACTAATGAATAAACAGGTAACAGGAACTATGACCAGCTTTGCGGAGTATTTTAATTTTTTACCTTAAATTTCTCAATTAACTGGAGGAACTTTTTAGCATTATATCCAAAAGCCCATTCACATAAGCAAAAGAATAATTGATATAGATTTCGAATATTCCTTTGCCTGAAAATGTTTTATTAGTCAAATAAAAGTTAGATTGACCTGTAATTGCAGATTCAATTTTGTAGTACCCAGAGTCCGAAATTATGGAAACATTTACTGGTTCTGACGTCAGAAGTGTTAGATTTAGTAAATTACCTGATGGAATGTAAATAAAAGAGGAGATGTTCAATTCATAGCCCTTTCCAGCACTACTGTTAGATTTTAAAACGGTGAATAAGAAATTACTGTGGGTAGACGTATTGTTGAAAAAATTTCTCTCGGTCTTGTTCATATAAACATTACTGAAGGAGGACACATTATACTCAAAATAATTTTGAGGTTGTGAATATTCAATCTGTGTTGCTTTAGATGTTCCATAAATTTCGCATTGTTCCACAGCTACCAATTGGGGTTTAGAATATGAAACAGCGGACGCTTTAACTGGTGACTGGGCTATTACAGAATTGGTTTGCAAATCGACTACGGAAACATAGGTAAGATTTGTCCCATCTGGTAGATACAGCCTAAAACCTGTAGATGAATTGGCCATAGTTATATTCTTGATATTGTAAATTCCTGTGTTTATAACTTGCACAATGACTGGTTTCTGAAAAATGGTCTGATTACTAGTGAAACCTACGATCACAGGCAAATAATAATTCCTTATTGAAAGGTCCAATTCTATTTGTCTTAATTTAATATTTTCAGTCACCTGATCTATGGACACAAGGTAGACTTGACCCCTTCCATTATTTTCCTGTGTTGCTGTTATTTCCATTTCTGCCTTTACAGGATTTCCGGTTGGCAAATTGGTGATTAGGAACAGACCGATAGTAGCCATAAGTATCACAGTGATTGCAATTAGTAACAAAGTACCAACCAATTCTGAAACCGCTTCATCTGCATTATGTACTGTCTTCAATGCATTAGCATTTAATTCTTCTTAATTAAGCTAATGCACATCTCAGCTCCCAGATGAAAAACGTTAGATACGTGACTTTACATCTATTTTAATTTTGTAGACCTCCCAATATGATTTTCAGGCTGTTTTTCTAAACCACTATTGTGGGTGCACTACTATTTCAATACCTGATCAAGTTTCATGATCATTCCAATCTTCCTTCCCGTTTCT
>NZ_JBLSDF010000022.1:0-32656 GCF_052315355.1 Cuniculiplasma thermophilum | reverse complement strand
GATATCTTTTTATCAAACTCTTCCATTATTCATTGCCTCCTTTGGTTGTTCTAAGGAGGCATCCTTTTATGTTTCATGAAATTTATCCATTGTTGATGGAGTCATTTCATTTGTTCTTACACAAAATTCGGGATACTATCTTTCCAAAATTTTTTGAATGAATCTTTTGCCTATTCTATATAATCCATATAATGAAAAGCATAAATTATTAACCTTATTCCTGCCATACTTTCCCAACTGTTGGAAATTCCATGATTGAGGCAAACATACTCTTTAATATCCATATAGAATATTGACTATCTGAATCTCAAATTAAAATTTATCAAACCAAATTCAAGTATAGTTCATACACTTTAAATAATATACAAAAATGTAACCCTGATATCATTCATGAGAATTACTTACATTCTTGAGATGAGAGAGCCACAGAACAGTTTTTTTCAGGTCACTATAAACGTTGATGGTGTGTCCGAGGAGATCACTCTAATAACCATGCCTGCTTGGACACCGGGGTCTTATGCCATAAGGGATTTTGCCAGAAATGTGAGACTTTTAAAGGCAAGAACACCTGAAAATGAATTCCTGGAAATTCAGAGAAAGGATAAATCCACCTGGAAGGTATTGAATGGAAATAACAGAAGCTTCACTATATCCTATGAGGTATATGCAGGTGAATTTTCAGTAAGGGAGAGCCACATGGATTCCACCCATGCCTATCTGAATGGAACCAGCGTATTCATGTACATCGAAGGATACAAAGACCAGTCTTCTGAACTTATAATTAAACCCTATGGAGAATGGAAGATATCGACAGGACTGGAAAAGATAGGAGACAACAGATTCAGGGCAACTAACTATGACATTCTTGTGGACAGTCCTATAGAAATTGGTCTCCACAGGTCATATTTCTTCAATGTTGACGGCAAGGAGCATGAGATAGCCATATACGGAAATGGAAATCAGGATGATGAAAGAATTGTCAACGATACAAAGAAGATAGTTGAAACTTACAGAACCATGATGGGAACACTTCCCTATAAGAGATATGTGTTTATAATTCATCTGACAGATGAGAATGGAGGCGGTGGCTTAGAACACCTCAATTCAAATACAATTGACATTGAAAGATTCAGTTTCTCAGAAAGATCAAAATACATACATTTCCTGGAAATAGTTGCCCATGAATTCTTCCATCTCTGGAATATTAAGAGAATAAGGCCTGTGGAATTAGGCCCATTCAATTACAAGGAAGAAAATTATACAACAATGCTATGGGTTGGAGAGGGAATAACTAATTTTTATGGAAACCTGACGCTTTTGAGAGCAGGATTGATAACAAGGGAGGAATATTTGAAGCACCTTTCAAATATAATATTCCAGTACGAAATGATACCTGGAACCAGATATGAATCGGCATCAGATTCCTCTTTCGATGCATGGATAAAATTGTACAGACAGTCACCAAATAATATCAACAGTTATGTTTCATACTATCTCAAGGGGGAGATTCTTGGTATCATGATAAGCGGAAGAATATGCGAATATACTAAGGGCCAGAAGACTCTTGATGATCTGTTTCGACATATGATGGATAAGTATAACAAGGATGGAAAGGGATATACAGAAAAGGATTTTATCGCATCCCTTGTTGAAATATCTTCACTGGACTTTGCCCCGTTCTTTTCCAAATATGTGAAGGACACAGAAAATATTGATTTTCAGAAGGAACTGGCAAGAATAGGGCTTGAAATTAATCCTGTCTATGGAGAGAATAAGGAACCTCACGGATTTCTTGGCATACTTGTTCCACCGGGTAAAAAGACTGTCCATGCGGTTCTGGAAAATTCACCGGCACAGAAATGCGGAATATCCCCAAATGATGAAATTGTTGCCATTGACAACTTCAAATTTGATTCGCATTTTATGAGAAATATGACCGAAGATTCAAGAATAATGGTCGATGACCTGAAGGACTACAAACCAGGAAAAAAGATAAAAGTACATCTCTTCAGGCAGGGTATCCTGCACTCAATGGAGGCAGTTCTTGGGGAATCTCCACCCGGAAAATACGTAGTTAAGGAAATTGAAAATCCGGGAGAAAATGTACTGAAAATAAGGGAAAAATTCCTTCTTGGATAAATTTCAGGGGAATCCATATTCAAATTTTACTCTATGAAGAATTGGCAAGTGAAAAAATAAAATACATGAATATTCTTATACCATTACATTGGAAGAGTATAAGGCGGATATTCTCAGGCAGTTAAAGTCATTCCTGAGAACACAGGATTTTATCGTTTCGGAAGAAAATGCATCCAGCGTGTTTGCATTCGATATTATAGCCAAAAATGGGGATGAAACGTACCTCATAAAGATAACGTATAATATAGATTCACTCAAAACTGACATTGTAATTGAAATGAAGAGGTTTGCCTGCTCCTTCAACATTTCTGCTCTTGTCATTGGAATCAGAAATGGAAATGGCGTTCTGGAGGATGGAGTGGTATATTTCAGGCATGGAATGCCCATAATGACCATGGGCACATTCATGGAATATATTAAGGGTAACAGACCATACATATATTCAGGTCCTGGTGGATTCTATGTCCCCATAGATGGAAAGAAAATGCAGGAGGCGAGGATAAAATCAGGGAGTTCCATAGGATATGTTTCAGGAAGAATAGGATTATCCAGAAGGTCCATTTCCCTTTACGAATCCGGTAATTCAACAACTTTGGATGTATTTGAAAAACTTGTTGAAATACTAAAGGCAGACATAAGTAAAACCCTCGATCTGATTCAGATTGCCAGGGAATGGGAAGATATACCGGAAGAGGCTGTAGATGATGACTTCTTTGTGAAGCTTGCAAGATCTCTCCTAAATGATCTTGGCATAATGACCGAAACCTTCAGGAAGTTTCCGTTCAATGCCCTGGGAAAAAACGAGGACAAAGATCTTCTTGTAATGGGCCTGTTCGAAGAACTTTCAAAAAATGCATCCAGGGTTCCAACAATAAGACAGATATCTGACTTCGTGGAGAAGGAACCGCTTATAATAGTGGAAGAGAAGACCAATAAGGATTACCTGGGTGGTTGCCAGGTTATCTCCATAGATGAAATAAGGGAGAACGGACTTTCCCGCATTCTTGAAAAGAGGGAAAGAAAGGGTATAAGATAGACGATGCAGATCCTTGAGGTTGACAAAAATTTTGAGATCCTCTTTGCCATTAAGGGTCTCGTTTCTGAAGGAGAAAAGGTGAAGGATCAGCTGTACGAATACATACCACAGCTGATTTACATTGGGATATCACCTGAAGAACTTGAAGGTCTAAAGAAATTCATCGAAAACCCCTTCACTGTTCCCATGGGCGATTATGAGGTGATTTACGGCACCATTCTCTCTAAATTCGGTGAAGTTGAGATTCCGCCACCCATATACACACAGGCGGTAACATACGGTATGAACAGAAACGTTCCAATGAAAGGAATCGATCTGGATGAAGACTCCTTCGGCGATGTCTACGGGGAAAATTTCAGAATACGTGATCTTGTAAGGTATATAAGAAAAAAGAGAAGGATGATGAGGAGGGAGTTCAATCTCAATTCTCCTGAGGAATTTGTGATTGACTGGAAGAATGAAATTGAAACAAATCCTGGTCTGAAGAAAATGGAGGAGAGCAGAAGTGCCCAGATATGCTCTGAGATAAGGAAAGCGGTTGAGGAGAATAAGGAAGTAAGAAGAATTGCGATTATTGAATACGAACTGAAAGAGGATATCGAAAGATCACTGAACATTTCCTCTGAATCTTGAGAATATTATGTATATCTCGCTGCTTTCAGATCTTGATGAGGATGGCTTTGTTATGTAGACCTTCTTAAATCTCCCTCTGTATGTGTCTATGAATTCTTTAGTCATATCTCCCTGAAACTGTTTGAGAAGGACTGTTCCGTCCTCCAGAAGAAGATTGTCGCAGTGATCCATAACAGATCTGCATATTTCCACTGACATGGCATGATCACGATCGTGCTGACCCGTGGTGTGAGCCATTGCATCTGAAAGAAAGAGATCAAATCCGTTCTTGGATGCATTTCTTATAGTCTCCCATGTCTCCTCCCTTGTTATATCCCCTCTTATATTCAGTGGAATTGATTGAGTCTTTGGAGCTGTGAGATCAACACAGACAAGAAATTCGGGATTTCTTTCCATTATAACATCTGTCCATCCACCCGGCGATGACCCTATCTCCAGTACTCTCATTCCTGAAAAAAGTATGGGAAATTTTCTGTCTATTTCAATCAGCTTATAGGCAGCCCTGCTGCTGTACCCCTGCTTTTTTGCCTTTCTGTAGTATATATCCTTTCTTCTTTCCATTACTCACCAATGAATTTCTTGTATTCCTGTGAATTCATAAGGCCTGATGGGTTTGAAGATAACTTTATTTTCACAAGCCATGAGTCATAGGGTGACTGATTTATAAGCTCCGGTTTATCGCCCAGTTCACCATTCACTTCTATGATTGTTCCGTCCACAGGTGAAAAGACATCTTCTGCAGACTTAACCGATTCTATGGTGAGCATTGGTTTTCCTGCAGTGACCTTTTTGTTCACATCGGGAAGATCAACGTATACCACATCTGTTAACTGTTTCTGGGCAAAATCGCTCACCCCAACAGTTGCAATATCTCCCTCGATCCTTACCCACTCATGTGTCTTTGCGTAGAGGAACCCGTCCTTGATTACACTCATAGCAGTGTAAGATTAAAATAGTATAAATATTCTCATAAGAATGTGAGAGCCTTTATTGGAATCACGGTACCTTTCATAAGAAAGTATGATGAACTTTCAGACATCATACATGGACAGTTTGTTAAGGATTTTAAAATGGTTGAATCTAATAACATGCATATAACAATGAAATTTCTTGGAGAAATATCCATTCAGGAGTCAAGGAAACTATGGGATAAGCTCATTCTTCCCAAAGAATCATTCAATATTTCAGGCTCAGGACTGAAACATTTTCCAACTGGAGCAAAGAAAGCCAGGGTGCTCTTCATTCCTCTCCTTTCATGGGAACTGGAAAGAGTTGTGAATGAAAATTCAATCTTCAGTGATGAAGACAAATATCTTCACTGCACATTGGGACGATTCAAGAGACCCGCAGATACAAGCAGTATTGAGGAAAAATACAGATCAGAAATATTCTTTGATTTCAGGCCTCAAAAAATTTGTCTGTTTAAGAGCACTCTCCTCAGCACCGGTCCGGTTTATGAGGAGATATTTTCCCATCAGCTGATGTAGTTGATGGAATCCCTGGAAACTTCCTTCTTCTTTTCCTGCACTATCTCGTCAGGACTGAACTCTATTGCAATGAGATTGGAAACCGGTATAAGCCTAAGGAGAGCCTTTTCACCATCAACCTTGAAAACCAGTGCACCATCTTCCCCAAGAATTGTGTATCCCGCGAATTCCCCATTCGTCTCCATTGGATCATCCTTTCCGCTCTGTGACAAGACTCTGTACTTTCCACCTTTTTTGATCTCTATCATATCCATTTTGCTCAGCATCTCCATTATATTTATTATGTTTTTTTCTGTAATTTTCAACAGGTAATAATAACGATCTATGTAATAATATTTTCATTGTTTTCTTGACAAACGCCATACATGTTCAACAGTTCGTCCATAATTTTCCAGTGCCATGCTGATATTTATCTTCACCCAGTTCCATGCCGTCTCAAGATTTCCACCCCTGAGTCTGTATTTCTTTGTCTTACCATCCTGCTCCTCTTCAAGCAGATCCATTGACTTCAACTTGTTCAGATGTCTGTATAGGGTTGTCCTTGATGTTTTCAGATATGCCATGAGCTCATCACCTGTCCAGTATCTTTCAGCATTGTCCAGAAAACATTCCTTGAAGAGTTTGAAATATACAGATTTGCTAATACTCTCATAATCTGTGTTAGGATTTAACCTTGGAATATACCCAATATCTGAGAGGAAATAGGCTATACTCCTGTTCAGATCCTGGTCAAGAACCCTCTGTGGCGTCGAAGCGATTGTAATTTTGAACATTGGATTTCATAATGCAGTTCACAAAAATATTTTTATGCTTTTTCCATTGGTTACCCTTGTGAATTATTTTAATTGCATGAAACTGAAAAAGAGTGGGAATATGCCCATTCTCATTGCCTCATTAATTCCTGAACCTGAAAAGTTTGAAAAATTAAGGGATGATTATGGTAAACATAATTTCATCCCGGAGTTCCGTTTTGATCTCTCAGATATGAATCAGAAGGAGGTGGATAAATATCTCAGATTAACGGAGAAGTATGGAATGAAAGCCATATTCACTTTCCGCAACAATGATCCCGGGGAAGCAGAGGATGCATATACATCAGCAATTTACCATGATAACCTGATCTTTGATGTGGAGATTGATTCTTATGTGAAATTTCAGAATAAATTACAGTCAGACAGGATCATATTATCATCCCATTTCCAGAACAGTGCCGTAACGGTGAACAGATTCTCAAAGATCTTTTCCATGGATTGTGGGGCCATCAAGATTGCAACATTTTCAGATTCCAGTGAAACTGTGAAATTGATCAGTGAACTCCTGTTACTCAGGGATCAGAGACCTCTCTCCTTTACTCCAATGGGTCCTGACCGTGAAGCAAGATTGATATCAGGTCTTTCCTTGAGCGATTTCATGTACTCTGCCTACGAGGAACCTCTTGCCCCTGGCCAGATAAACTATCTTGATCTTGAGAACATATTCTCAACCCTCAATATTGTTTGAAATTTATGTGATCAGACGCTCTGAACTATGGATATTAATCCCGTGGTGATGAGTTCTATGGCAATTGAGGCAAGAAGAAGACCCATGATCCTTGATATTACAGTTGTGCCTGTCTTTCCAAGCCTTCTTGAAATCGTTATGGAGAAGTAGAGAATAATATAGGATAACAGAAGAACCAGTATTACACCAATCACAAAGGCCATCTTCATCGGAATTGTATTTGCCCTTGAATTCAGGAGAATGGCAGTTGTGATTGATCCTGGACCTGCAAGAAGTGGTGTTCCTATTGGAACAAGGCCGACTGCATCCCTCTCCGCATAATCAATACTCTCCTCCCTGGTCAGTTTTGTGTTTGAGGCCTTTCCCTGAAGCATATCAAAGGCAACCTTGAAAAGTAAAATGCCACCAGCGACCTTGAAATCGTTTATGCTTATACCCAACATTTCAAAAACGTATACACCAACGAGTACAAAGCCGAATAACATTCCACCGGCCATGAGGATGCTGTCCCTTATGACCCTATTTCTTTCTGTAACGCTGTAACCTTCGGTTAAAAAAACTGTGGTTGGAACTGCCCCAAAGGGATTTATGATTGCAAATAGTGCAGTTGCAACGTATCCAAAAAATTCCAGTGTCCCTATAAGATCCAATTCCATCAGGAATTTTAATTTGCTTATTATTCTTTATCCATTAATAGGAAACTGCGGCTATATGAGTGATGAAGAAAGTATGGGGAATGTCATAAAAATGCATATATAGTTCTCTCAATTAAAGATGTATTGAGTACCCCTGGCATTGGACAGATCGTTGAAGAAAACGTAATCAAGAGGAAGGGTAGCTTCGTCTTCAAGTATATTTATGGTGATCCTGAAATCAGAGACTGGGAGGAAGAAGATAGTATAATAATTCCCTTAAGGGGAAGGCTCAAAATAATAACGCCCAGGAAAACTGGCAGGGTTGGGGAAAACAGAGGTTCATTTTTGAGGCTCCCCGAGGCTGCCCTGAGAAAAATAGTATCAGATTTACAGGAATCAGGATTTCACATAAGATCTCTCAACATGACAGGTACAGGTGGTGATCTCTTCCACGCCGTTACATCCGGTGATGATATAATCAGCTTTGATCTGTTCTGGAAACTTCTTAACAGTGGCTTCAGTTTCCAGAATGCCCTGTTCACAAGGGATGATATTTACGCTGGTCTGGATGCTACGTCCAGATTGTGGTCTAACAACAGAGACCTGATTACATCCTTGGGCGAAAAACTTGCAGATTACATACAGTTTGCAATATCCAATCTTGAAAAGATAATATTGCAGAATCAGAGGGACGACAGAATAATGGGAAAGGAGAGGATGATGAAATATTCCTTGAATGAAGATATCCTGGAAGAGATCATAAGAAGGCTTGGAAGGGGAAAAATAAATCTGTCCAGGAAGGGAAAGGACATGAGGAGAGTTGTTTATTCCACCTCCATCTCTGAAGATCTTTTCCTGCTGTTTTATGGAAATAAGGATCTCACAATTGTCCCCATCGGACCTGTCAGTCTAAACGGATTAATAGAATATGTGGAGATAATTGAAAAGGCAGGAGGTGTCTTCCTTGGCTAACGATCCGGTTCTTGTAAGATTTAAGAATATTGAAGGAAAGAGAACAAAATTGCACAATCTCATATCATATGTGTTTTCAAACCTGTATATGGATCAATCTGAATCCACTGGAGTTAAGGATTTCTCCATATTTGAGGATCATTTTATTATGGACACAGTAAATTCATGGGGAAAGGAAATCCTCTGGAAGGGATTCATTAACGAAAACGGAATGTACCAGTGCCTTTCCTTCAGGCCGGATATTCCCGGTATATATGTTTGCTTTGTTGGAATGGGAAACATAGCATCTCAACACACGGATGAAAAAATACTCTGCCCTGATTCCAGTGACAACCAGGATGGGGAGGATGGCATATCCCTTTACCCCTTTCCCTACTATGAAAATATGCCTCAATACGAAAAATTCCTGATTTTTAAGGCCATTCTTGGAACAAAGAGATACTACTCCAGGGATAGAATCATTGATAAGATATACACAAAGTGCAGGCATATGTCTTTGGGTGTATATGGTGATAATCTTTACAGAATGATTGAAGAGGATGTCAGAACAGCCATTGATTCAAATATTCTTGTGGAGCTCAACGGTGAATTTTCAGTAAGAAGTGATGCCTTAACATCCTCAAGATCATTCCTGGCCTTTTATTACAGATACTATGAAAAACTCTATAAGACCACGCTTTATGATTTTTAGGTTTAAGCGACCAGAAATCCAAGAAACATTCCAAAGAGTGGCGAAATTATCCACATTGCAACAACCTGAAGAAATGGCTTTGACATCATGGCCTTGGTGTTATAGGATAACCCTGATCCAAAGACGCTTGAGGTGAGGGTCTGAGTGTTTGAAAGAGGCAGGGAAAAGAAGGTTGCCCCTTCCACAAGTAGGGATGAAATAAGAAGAGATACAAAGGCGTTTGCGTAACGCATTCCGTAAATATCCTGTGAAACTCTTTTGATTACGCCACCGCTCAGGAATATGGCTCCCGCAAATATGGCCAGGATCATCACGGCGATGACTGGAATGGTGTCATGGCCCATGGCGGCCAGTAGACCGAATGTGTTTGCCCCAAGTGTGAATGCCGTCAGGAACGATATAATCACAAGAAGAATCTTGTATAGTCTTGCAGCACGCCAGACATCGTTTACCCTTACAGATGTGACCTTCCTGTTCAGATAGAAGGATGATACAATTGAAAGAACAGGTGCGAGAACCCATGCTGATATTACAAGATAGACATATATGAGATCAGGCGTGAATGATACGCGCAGGGATACTCCAAGGGAAATGCCAACTATGGCCATTGTCAGTGACAGAGGAATGTGGAAGTATGTTGCCATGGCAAAAAGGACAAAGGATATGGCAAGAACTACCACAACGTAGTATGATACATCAGGCATTATCCTGAATATGGAATCAGACAGAAATCTTCCCTCAATAATCAGACCCAGTGAGAAACCTCCGGCTCCAAGAAGAAGGCCAAAGTACCTGGACACAATCTTTGAACCTACAATTGTACCAACAGCTGCGGAAAGATTGTTTCCTGAAACGATCATGGAGAGAAGCGCAATGAGTAACAGGGTAATATACTGAAGGATCATCTGGAAACCGACATCATTGTATTGAGTATAAGATCGGAAATATCTTCACAGTCATCGAGGAGATCATCAAGGGTATGAACCACCGAATTTACATGGTTGAATGTGAGATAACTTATACTCTCAGATATTCTGTATAATCTGTCTATTATTCCGTCCTTTATCTCATCGACCTCCTCTTCCATATTCTCTATGTCTCTCCTTATGCTCTTTGCCTCCTCTATATCACTAACCTGAAGCATCTGATTAACCTTCTTTACAGCATCAATATTCTTCTGCAGTATGGTGCAGAAACCAGAATAAAAATTGCTCAAGGGTTCAGTATGAAATGAGTTTGCTATCAAACTATCCTTTGTCCTACCCATCTCCCTTGATATCCAGTAGGTTCTGTCTATAATGTCATCAAAGGTTTCTATAAGATTCAGGAAATTATCCATCAGTGTTGATCCAACCGCACCTGATGTAATATTTCTTTTAAGTTCAAGGGTCACTTCATCGGCTTTCTTTTCGTTTTCCCCAACCCTTTCGGTCTTCTCCTGTATGGGATCTTCAGGCTTCTGAAATATCTCTATCAAGAGAAGTGAATTCTCAATGGCGAGATCCATATATCTCTGCATGGAGAGTAGGGATTGCCTCTCTCCTATAACCATAATCTTCTTTAAAAAATGGTAATTTACCATCACACCGAATTTTTATTTATTATAAAATCATGTTGTAAATATGTTCCTTATTGCCTGTAAGGTGTGATCATTTTTTCGTAGACTGAAATGTTTTTTACATAATGATCCACTGTACTTTTGAGTCCCTCCTCAAATTTGATCTTTGGTTTCCATCCAAGGGACTCCGTTGTTGAAGGATCCATGGCGTATCTTCTGTCGTGACCAGGTCTGTCCTTAACATATTCAATTAGATCATGACTTCTGTCCATAATATCAAGTATCATCCTTACAACATCTATATTTTTTCTCTGATTTCTTGAACCAATGAGATACACATCCCCAGGCCTTCCCTTTTCAATTATACAGTCAAGGGCATCATTATGATCCCTGACGTGTATCCAGTCCCTGATCTGTTCCCCGTTCCCATATACAGGTATCTTTCCGTAACGGTATCCCTTTATTATGGTCTTTGGAATCAGCTTTTCCGGGTGCTGATGCATTCCATAATTGTTACTGCAGTTACTTATTGTTATCCTCATACCGTATGTATTAACATATGACCTTGCAAGAAAGTCAGCTGAGGCTTTGGTTGCAGAATATGGATTTTTTGGATCATAACATCGTTCAGGTGTGAACAGATCAACTCCCTCAGGATCAAGGGAACCGTATACCTCGTCGGTGGATACCTGATGAAATCTTATCTCATGCTTTCTTGCAAACTCCAGTAACCTCTGGGTTCCAACTATATTACTCATCAGAAAATTGTAAGAATCCCTGATGGAATTGTCCACGTGTGATTCGGCTGCAAAATTGATTATGATATCAGTATCTTCAAGTTCCTTCTCATAATTCATTACATTGTTTATATCATCATTTATCTTTCTGTACCTGCCAGCAGGAAAGTTTCTCTCGTACCAGGGATTGGATGCGTATGTTCCCTTGTCCATGTTAATTATGAAATCATCAGATTTTTCAAATCTCTGCTGAATGTAGTTTGAGCCAATGAAACCGGAACCCCCGGTCACAAGAATCTTCAAAACAGATCACCCCTTTCCATTGCTTCCCTGAGAGTCGGATAATTCCTGTCCTTTTCTGAAAGGACAGGATCGCATTCCGGCCATTTTATACCAATATCAGGATCATTCCATGCTATTCCCCTCTCATGGGTTGGGGAAAATTCCGATGTTGTTCTGTAAAGAACATAGGAATCATCAATTGCGACAAAACCATGGGCGAAGCCCTCCGGTATCCACAGTGATTTCATATTTTCCTCCGAAAGTTCTATTGAAAAATATCTGCCGAAACTCGTTGATCCTCTTCTTATGTCCACAGCCACATCCATGATCTTTCCCCTTATAACGCTCACAAGTTTTCCCTGTCCGAAAGGCTTTAACTGGTAGTGCATTCCTCTTATCACTCCACGTCTGGACAGTGAAAGATTCTCCTGATGAAATTTCTCTCTAATATTGGCCTGGAAGAATTCTGATTCCTTGTAAAATTCAGTGAAATATCCCCTTGAATCCTGAAATGATTTTCTCTCAATAATTTTCAATCCGTCTATATCTGCGTCCTGAAATACGAATGGCATCAATGTTTAAAAGAATGCATATTATTAAGGATTCTATTTTTCCTTTAGGGCTGAAATATTGGATTCGATGGAATAAAAATCCCATTTAAGCATATTCCTTGCCTTACTTATATCCAGAGATGAATCCATGGGACGTCTTGCTGTTTGCCTTTCTAAACTTGAAGTTTTCTTAACCAGAGTTGAGTCCAACCCAAAAAATTCTGCTATTTTTATTGCCAGATCATACCTGCTGGTTCTATCCCCTGCCACATTAATTAATCCACTTATTCCCATATTCACAATTTCAAGAGTTGCCCTTGCAAGATTTTTTGCACTAACAGGCGAATAGAAAGAATCTATGGCATTCACCTCCTTTCCATCCATTAAGTTTGAATACACATAACGTGGAAAATTCATCCTTTCCCCAAATACTCCTGATGTTCTTATTATGAGGCTGTTTTTGACAGTTTTTGTTGCGAAATCTCCCAGCAATTTTGAAAGCCCGTAATAATTAATTGGATTTGGTGTATCCTCCTCTCCGTACATTCCCTTAATCCCATCGAATACGTAATCCGTTGAAAAATGAACAACCCTTACACCTGATTCTATTGAGTATAGAGCAATCTGCTGAGGTGCAAGGGCATTAACTCTGTATGCCCTTTCCTTTTCCCTTTCACATATATCCACATTGGTCATGGCAGCACAGTTGAATATGATGTCTGGTTTAACTTCCTCAAGTTTTGCCTTTAAAACATTGAGCTGGGAAATGTCCAGGTTTTCCCTTCCAATGACCCCAGCTTCGGGCATTAGTTTACGTAACTCTGAGCCCAGTTGACCCTCGGACCCTAATATAAGTGCATTCATATTTCCATCCTTGAATCTCTGCCTGCAATAATACTGGTTCGTCTGGTTTTAGAGAAACCCGATCTTATGGATGAATATGGACCTATTATGCTTTCAAATATGATTCTTCCATCTAAGAAATCAATGTTGCACTGATCCATTATGACTGAGTTTTCAATTTCCGAACCCTTTATAGTGCAGTTGTTGCCTATTGTTGTGTATGGTCCTATGTATGACTCCTCTATTTTTACATTGTCACCTATAAAGCAGGGACCAAGAATTTTGGTCTTTTCGTCTATCACTGTATCCTTGCCTATGTGAATTCTTCCGGAGAAATTCAATTTCGAGGGATCAGAGTCCCCTTCCAGATTCTCCAGAATGAGTCTATTGCATTCAAGAAAATCTCTCACCGTTCCTGTATCCTTGAACCATCCCCGTATTATTTTATATCCTATCTTCCCTCCCTTTTCGATCAGTAACTGGAGGGCTTCCATTATCTCATATTCCCCCCTCCCTGATGGTCTTAACATATCTATATATCTGAATATGGAAGGTCTTAGAAAGTATACACCAGACACTGCAAAATTGCTCTTTGGATTTTTTGGTTTTTCCTCAAGGGAAACTATTCTATTATCCTTTATTTCGCAGACTCCAAATTTTTCAGGATTCCTTACATTAACAATCATAAGATAGGCATCGTAATTTCCGTTTTCAAAATCTTTTTTCGGCTCTTCAAGATGGTCCTGCATCACATTGTCCCCAAGATAGACCACAAATTTATCTTCCCCCACAAAATTCCTGCAGAGACCTATGGCGTGAGCAATTCCAAGAGGTTTTTCCTGGTATATGTACTTGATTTTACAGTTCCACTTGCTACCATCACCGTAATACTTCTTTACCTCTTCCCCACCAATACTTCCAATCACTATGGCAATATCAGTAATTCCTGCCTTAAGCATATCAAGAAGTGCATATTCGCTTGTTGGTTTTCCTGCTATGATAAGAAGCTGTTTGACTTCGGAGTAAGTTATGGGCCGGAGTCTTGTTCCGTTACCACCATGTAAAATTATCCCCTTCATTGGGTTTGTACAATCTAATTTCCATAATTAGTGTTTTGCCTTCAAATCCTTTTCCTTATAATTTGCCATAAGTACAAAGAAAGACTTAAGGCTTTCCTTTATCCTTAATCCTGTTTCTGTTAAATAGTATGTAATATGATTTTCGTAAATTTCTCTCCTTATGATGCATTTATCTTCCATTTCCCTTAGACGAATGGATATGACCCTTGCACTTGCCTCTGGAATGCTCTTTCTTATCTGGTTGAATGTTGCCCTTTCTGATCTACCAGAAAGAGCACCCATTATGAGAATTGTATACTTCTTTCCAAGGATTGAAAATATGGGAATAGATGGGTCGACACAGATCACTTCATTTCCATATCTTATCATACATGCATCCATTTGGAATCTTAATAATAGTTTCCCGGCGTATATATAGATTTAAGATTCCAACAGGATTTAGACACAAAAGGTTATCATTGAATGAACCCATTCATAATTGAAGTGAAACTTGAGACATTCTTTTCAGACATTGTCAAAAAAGAGATGTACAGGGATATAAGTATGTGCATAGTAAATGGGTCTCCTGTTATGGCCGTGATAGGCATCTTTGCCTATGGAGAAATGATAGGTGGCATAGGTAGAATTCTGGAAGGAGAGAGTGAGAAGGTAGTGTTTGGTTCAGGGCAATCCAATAAGAATTTTGCCTCTTTCCTTAAATGGGCAGGAAAGGCGTACAGTGACCTTGATCCCAGGGAAACTTACAGGATTATCCGGGGAGGTCTCTTTCACAGATATTTTATCAGGAATCCTGCGCTGATTGAGATAAACCCGGATGATCCTTCTGCAACGATGGATTATGGCATGAAGAGAGGCATATGGCTTAAGGATGATAATGTTGTAATAAATGTGAACCAGCTGTTCAAAGACATGAAAAGAACTGTGAACAGGATGAAAATTAAAATGAAAAAGGAAAAGATGGGAAAATTAGAGATAGCCCAAAATCTGGGTATGGTATTCTCAATGATCAGTCGCTGACATTTTTCTGCATGTTCTGTTGTTTATTTCCTGAAAATATTTTGCTGAAATCCACAAATCCCAGCCATAGTAATACTATCCCTGTGAATTCCGCGTAGTACAGGAATGCTGGGAATGCAGCGATATATAATGTTCCTGCTATACTAACCACTATAACTCCAAGAATTATGCTTATGAGTTTCCTGTCTGCCTTTTTTCTATAGGATACATAGGATATTATGATTAAAAGGGCAGCTGCTGGAAATGTTACTATGGAAGAGGTTATAACGACGAGTAATGGAAGTACACCTGCGACGACCCCTGTTATTATCATGTTTGGGAGTGGCGTTATGAGGAGAGATATTCCAAGAATGATATCAGATACTATGGAATATATTGTGTATCCTTTCATCAGATTCACGTTTCCAAGAAGATAAACCGATCCAAGAGCAAGTAACTCCACAAGAATGGCCACAAGAAACAGATATGAATCCATCAGGATCGAGTTAATTATACCTGCAGAGAAAACTGTCTCTATGAGAACAGATATGGCAAATATCCACAGGCCAGCTGACCAGAATAGGAAAGGTGCCTTATGTGTCCTTACAGCATTTGTGGATATAAGAAATGCCAGTATAAGTGTGAGAATAAAAATAATTATTGTTGATATGAACACATCAAAATATAGCATTCAATCCACCTCCCCTGTTCCTGCTTCCATGTGCATTTTTGATGATCTGAGCCATATTCTGAAGAATACAAGGGACATTATAAGCAATAGGGTTCCTCCTATCAACGTTGCATAGAAAATTTGTGTCTGCATTGCTGAGTTGTTCAGCAGAGTGTTCACATTTATTGCCTTTGATGAGAGATTTGGATATACAGAATAGAAGAGCAGGAAGGCAGACACAGCAAGAAAAGCCTGAAATATTATCTTGTCAGATATGTAATCCTTGAACTGAGGTATCAGATATAGAATCGGTATGGCAATTGTAACTATTCCTGATGCAACCATCAGGTACATATTACTGAAGTCATTTATTACTATGAAGGATGCGCCTGCTATTATGAGTCCAAGAACTGTTACCCCCAGTGAAAGTATTGCATTTACCTCAAGTCTGTAGAATATGGATGCAAGGCCGAAAAGAACTATAGCACTTCCCAGTATAAAGCCATCATCGGGAAGGTATGTGAGAAAGGCACCCATATTGAAAGTTCTTGAAGTAATATTGAGACCGTGACCGCTCATTAGGGATGTGTATATAACAAGAACAAAGAATCCAAGTACATATGTCATAAGGGCATAAATTGAATACAAAATCCTGCGGTTTATTTTGAACCTATTTTTGAATATGAATTCTGCGGTAATAATGGAAATATTTCTGGTTATGTAAATAACAATGAAGATCAGAATGTATGAAATGTATGAATAGGCAAGTATGGGGAGGGCATCGGGTATGAGAGCCTCCACATTAACAACGTAAAATACAAAGAAAGTACCGGTGATCTCCCATATGGGAACAAGATAGTAGAAGACCTTTTTTGTGCTCTCCTCATATTTGAAAATAATTGCAGATGCAGCCATAAGTTCCGTGGATATTATGGCAAAGAACATTGCAAAAATTACACCGTTGAGAAAAACCTCTGCGTTAAAACTCAATGGACATCACCTACCCTTTCAATTTCCTTTTCTATAGATATGTTTCCAAGTACCTTGGCTGAGAAGTAAAAGGTGAATGGTACCACGATACAGTAAAATATAATTATTCCTATTCCAAGAGGCAGCACTGAGGGAGATGTATTTGCTGCCGATGATACTGTCATTATGTTATTGTAAATGATGTATGGCTGTCTTCCAACCTCATCGGTTACCCACCCAGAATCGTATACAATTTCCAGAAGTATACCGGATATTATCATAGAATAAAGGTAGAATTTCCCTGATATGTCCTTTTTAAATACGATCCTGAAAAACAGGAGAAGTGCAAAGAGACCAACAAGGGCACCTCCACCAACCATTGTGTCGAATGTTAGATGGATGAAAAGTGGTGGCCATTGAGATTTTGGAAACTCATTCAGGTATGGTACTGCCTGATGTGCATTGAATGACAGGAACATGATGAATTCCTGGAGTCCTGGTACTGCGATATAATATTGAGGAACTCCATTTATAACTATACCCCCAAGCTTTTCTGCTGCATTTGTGGTATAGTGGAAATTTAATTCAATTGCAGCATATTTAAGTGGCTGCAATGAGTATAGCATTCTCATGGATTCGTCTCCCGTGAGACCTGCTATTCCAATTGCGATGAGACCAACAATTGCAGCTACCTTAATCGATTTCATATAAATGCTTCTTGCAATATCTGTTTTTGATCTGAGATAATTTATTGCAAAATATGCAAGCAATGCAAAGCTTCCAGCAGCGAGAGTTGCAGGTACAACGTGCCCGATTTCAATCCATGATGATGGACTGAACATTGCCGCAAGTGGGTTTACATCTGCTACATTTCCTGTTAGCCTGTACTCATTCAAATTGAATCCTGCCGGTGTGTTCATCCATGCGTTCACCATTGTGATGAAGACCGCTGAAAGGAGAGTACCTGCCGCAACAAAAAGTGAAAGTAACCAGTGCTGATACCTGTTCTTAAAGTAATCCCAGTAATAGATGTAGAGAACCAAACTGATTGATTCAAGGAAAAATGCGAATACCTCGTAGTAGAAAGGAAGAATATCTACCTTTCCCACCAAAACCATAAAGTTTGGCCACAAGGAGAATAACTCTATTGCCAACACGGTTCCACTGGCTGTTCCAATGGCAAAAAATATTGCGAGTGCTCTCGAGAGTCTCCTTGCCATTACTTCATAACCCCTGTCCTTGAGATATATCCCGAGAAACTCAATTATACTCATCACAACAGATATTCCTATTGTTAAGGTGACAATAAGAACGTGAGAGCCCAGCGTAAAACCCATCATAAAACGATCAAAGTTAATAATACTTGTCATTCATATCATATAGACATCTCTGTTTTAATAATTAAATCTTAACCTGAGCAGTAAGGGAATAATGTTAAATATAATAAAAATGGTAAATTGATTTTAATAGTAATCAGACTATTTCCATCTTGAATTTTGGTAATAATCCCATTTCATTGGCCTTCTTGTAATATAGTTCCAGTGCCTTTCTTCCCCTCTCTCCGAAATCAACAGATAGTTCGTTGACGTACATCCTTATGAATTTTGTCTCAAGTTCAAGATCCTGGTATCTTGCATATTTCATTGCATATCTTGCTGCCTCTTCCGTGTGTTCCATTGCATATTTTATTGAATTCTCGAAATCTGTTATGTAATTTGCAATTACTTCTTTGCCGAGGCTCTTCCTTATGGCATTGAAACCCAGAGGAACCGGTAGATTTCCGGCATAATTCTTCCACTTTTCGTACAGATCAACAACCTTCATCAGGCCCTTATTCTGGAATGTGAGCTGTTCGTCGTGGATTACTATGCCTGCATCGATCTCTCCCTTAAGGACAGCATCAGGGATTGTATCAAACCTCATGGGTCTTATATTGGCATTCTTGTTTACAAACATCTTGAAAAGCAGTTCTGATGAAGTACCTGGGCCGGGGCTTCCTACAACTGCCTTGGAAAAATCAACTTCACTCTTAGCCACAACCATAGGTCCATAGGTGAGACCAAAACTTGCCCCTGATCTTGTGAGGGCATAAACTTCGTTGAAGGATGCATATGCATTTGCCGATATGGCTGTGACATCGTACATTCCTGTTCTGGCCTCATCATTCAATGTTTCAATATCCTTTATTATCTGTTCATATTCCATACTTGTCTTTATCTTGCCTGTAATCATAGCATAGAACATGAATGCATCATCAGGATCAGGCGTGTGCGCAACTGTTAACTTCATGGAATGATATTGTTTCATTCAATAAAAAAGGATATCATACCATTCCTGATATTTTCAAAATGGATATATAACTGTGAATTAAGGATATTTAAGACTTAAAATATTATATGTCATTATTTATAGCTGTAATGTATCTGTATTTTCCTGCGTGAAATTATGAAGAGACTGGTCATAGCATTGGGTGGAAATGCATTACTGATGAATGGAGATAGAAGAGATTATGAAACACAGGTGAAACATGCCTATGATGCACTAAATTCCCTTTCGGATGTTATTGAGAAGGAAGATGTTATAATAACACATGGAAACGGGCCTCAGGTTGGTGACATATTCCTGAGGAATCAGGATGAAGAAAATATGCCTCCTGGGATGCCACTGCACGCATGTGGAGCCATGTCCCAGGGACTCATAGGTGAGATGATTCTGGAGGCCTTTGAGAAAGTTAAGAAAGAAAAGGGACTGGGGAAGGATGTGTCGGTTATTCTAACAAGAACACTTGTTGATAAAAATGATCCGGGATTTCAGAATCCATCAAAACCGGTCGGACAGGTTTTCACAGAAAGTGAAAAAGAAAAACTAGAGAAAGAGAAAGGATGGAAGTTCACAAAGACGGAAAAGGGGTGGCGCAGAGTAGTACCATCACCATTTCCCAGGGATATACTTGAAAAGAGGGCAATTGAGAGTAACCTAATATCAGGTTTTATTCCTGTGTGTGTTGGAGGCGGAGGTATTCCTGTGATCGAAGATGGAAATAGATATTCAGGGGTTGAGGCTGTCATTGACAAGGATCTTGCATCGGCGGTTCTTGCCTACATGCTGGAATGCGAGGAATTTCTAATTTTAACAGATGTCCCAAATGTGTACATAAATTTTGGAAAACCGGATCAGAAAGCGCTGGAAAATGTTACCCTGAAGGAAATCGAAAATTACATGAGTGAAAACCAGTTTGGAAAGGGAAGTATGGGTCCAAAGGTAAATGCCGCAATCACATTTTTGAAACATGGAGGAAAAATTGCCAGAATTGGGGATTTGAAGGATGCAATAAATGTTTACAAAGGAAAAAGCGGTACCCATGTTTCAGTTAATTAAGGTACTGAAAAACGACCATCCTTTTCCTTGATCTTTTTCAATCTTGCCATCTGTTCAAGAACCTTATTCAAAAGGTTATCTTCAACAGACAGATCATAGGAAGATATGAGAAGTTCCCTTATTTTGAATTGATCTGCATCCTTCACCTTTAATTTCCCAATGAGATTTGTAAGATCTTCATAAATGTTCCATGGAAATATGAACCAAGTCCATTTATCCTCAGACACCTCCTCGCCATAGAAGTCAGGTATGAATTTTGAATGAGCAATGTGAAGCATTGTTGCGGTCTTCACTGATTTTGGCTTTAATGTCATCACATAATCATATGCAAGTTTCATACTCTGCCCAGTATCTGTGATATCGTCCACAACCAGTACGTTTTTTCCTTCTACTGAAACATTAAGGCCATATTTCATCACAGCTTCTCCATCAACTGTGGCAGTTAATCCCCAGTGTTCTGTTTTTACCGCAAAAAGATCCTTGATCAGATTCATATCGGAAACAATTCTGGCTGGAACAAG
The DNA here is from genome assembly GCF_052315355.1 of Cuniculiplasma thermophilum. Classification (NCBI taxonomy): domain Archaea; kingdom Methanobacteriati; phylum Thermoplasmatota; class Thermoplasmata; order Thermoplasmatales; family Cuniculiplasmataceae; genus Cuniculiplasma; species Cuniculiplasma thermophilum. The sequence goes on along the minus strand of NZ_JBLSDF010000022.1, from coordinate 11,979 downwards.
ACCCCCACGAGACATCCCGATAATTACATCTGGATGAAATGATTCTGACATCTTTCTGTTTATCTCTTCACACCATTTCTCAATCTCGGTCCATTTGACAATTTTTGCCCTGAAATCCATATAATCAATTCCATATCTTTACCTGTTTAAATTATTTGCTGAATTTTTCGTAATGGATACGAAGGAAAATGAGAGATACACACAAAAATAAATATAGGCTTGTATCTTACAGGAATAAAAGCTCCGATGGTGTAGTCCGGTCAAGCATATCGGCCTTTCGAGCCGACGACCCGGGTCCGAATCCCGGTCGGAGCATAGTATCTTCAGACCTGATGCCCTTCTACTATGATCTCAAGGCGGATATGTATAAAGTCAGAAAAATGTTGATAGTGCTAAGCACATAAGTATGGGCTGTTCAAATATTCGATGCTATTTATCGAGTAATAATAATGGAATATAGTTCGTATCGACATCTCACTACTCATCGAAGGCCGCATAAAATTGATTCTGACGACTGGGTGAACAAGTTTTCATATGGGCTCATTGTTTAAGTTTTCTATTTTCGTTAGATTTAGGACATTCCCCGCATGCCCCTGGAAATTATTAACAATCTTTTGGAGCTGTTTGATTTCAATGGAATGCCTTTGATTCCCTGAACCTTCATACGCGTCAATCTGAATGAACAGACAGGATATCAATTCTGGTCACACTGGTCTAAAATATATTGGAATCCAGAATGAGGTGGACGCTCATTAAAATATCCGCCGTAAAAACATGCAATTATTTAAACGCACATCAATTGATAAAATTGGATAAGTATGGGGATCATGGTGGTTTCGGATTTTGGAGTGAAGGATTTTCAATGATAAGGGGAGTCATATCTGTCTCATGATAAGGATTCTGTCTGTCATCGTAAAATAGAATGTAAAAGCTTCATCAATTCATGACATTACAGTCAATCTGAAATGATACACTTGCTAAGAAACAAAATGCATAGCAATGAATAGAGTACAAAATCATTTCTTTTAGAACCCTAATGGCCTTCCCTTGATAGATAAAAAGTGAGGCATTGTTAAAAAGAATCTCGCATTTAAAAATTGATGCCTGGTACAATCATAAGGAAGAGAGCGGAATCAAGAGATATAAAGATTGAGATAGAAAGAACTTTTTCAATTTGGAAGGGACGCTTTATTGCGAGAATATACGTTGATTCAGGCCTAAGTGCCATGATTTCGAAACTTATGAAAGGAAGGTAGCATAGAACTGCATTTTCATGGTCAATAAGAGCAAAATAAAATACAAGAGAGAAGTAATGGTCATTGTCCTTTGAGGAATAATTGGACGGCATTTTCAACATAATAAATCTTATAAATGGATACAGAGCCAAGCATTATCTCTCTCCTTTTGAAAAGAACATACATTCACTCAACTGGCAGGTTTATAAGTGTCCCTGCAATTGATATAAAGATATGGTTATCACGTTTTCAGCCCTTATAATTTCTTACAAAAGACGAGAATTCTTGTTAGATGCAGTGATGTCTGTCATAAATCAGAATTATTCGAGAGATCTTTTCGAGATTGTTGTTGTAAAAGGTTTTTCCGATAAGGATTTAGAAAAAGAGCTTGAACGATATAATGTGAAAACCCTTTTTTGTGATTCCCCATCGAACGGGAAATCAATAGCCATTGGTATTCAAGAATGTAGCAATGATATTATATGCCTCCTTGATGATGATGACATATTTGCAGAAAACAAATTTCAAGTGCTTTCAGAGGCATTTGAAAGAGAACCAGACGTTAACCTAATGATTAATGATTATTACCGAATCGATAAATCAGGGCACTCAATTGAAATTAATCAGCCACCAATTAGGTTAAAAGAGTCTAGAACGGGGATTGTGGATCTTAATAAAAACCACTTTGACCTTAAAATGGCGCATAAATTTGATATATACTTTAACTCAAGCCGATTGTCATTCAGGAACAGAAATTTGGACGAATTGTCCGACTATATAAAAAGAATATCTTACGGCGTTGATAATGCAATCGTTATGTATTACCTGTTTAGAACAACCAGAATAGCTATAATTCGAGAAAAGGTAACAGCCTATAGAATGCATGAGAAGAATATAAGTCGGATAGAGAACTATGAAAACCCTTTATCTGATTTGAGTAGAATAACTAAAAAGGAAATTGAATCGGTTAAGAATATTGAGAACTACCTATTAGAAATAGATAAAGGGCTCATAAATCATCTTGAATTACTAGAAATATATCTTTCTCTTAAGCTTGCATATACGGAGCAAGTCAGAGAACTGATTTTTAAGAGAACAGTAGAGATTGCAAAATTCTACATATCCCACGTTGGAAAAATGAAAAGTTATGGCTTTTACCAGAGATTATATCTATATGTGTTCAGGGATATCCTCTCTCTGCCCATATTTCTCATTTTGCCGGAAAGAATGGCAAAATTTCGGCTTAAGAAATTCTACTGATGCTGGGAACATAAATTAATTATTATTTTAGAACTTGGTAATATATAATTTAAGATATAGGCAAATAAAATCAGTAAAAGATCTTTAAAAATTCCATTGTACGTAGAGAGACTCTTTCCTCTGAATAGTAATTCGCAACTCTACTGGCCTCAGATTCAATGTTTCCCAATGATTCGGATCTAATTTTGCTGGCAACCTCTAGGATCATATTCTTGAAATCCTTTCTCTCTACACTAAATAAATTACTTGAATGAAAGACACCCACTGCGGCCTCTTTAGTTGATACAACAATAAGTCCATTGACAAGATACTCAATATTCTTTATACTTGTGCCCCCCTTTGTCGTGGATAGATTGATTCCTATTTGGCATTGCCTGTAAATTCCTGAAAGGTCTTCAACAATTCCAAGAGATATAAGGTTATCACTGTTGTATTTGGAGAATTTTTTATCACTACCTGCACCAATTATAACAAATTTTATCTTTTTATCCTTCTTTTTAATCTCTGGTATTACCTTTTTTATTAAATATAATGCAGAGTCTTCATTAGGAGCATAATTGAAATTGCCTACAAGAACACAATATACGTCATGATTATTATCCCTAATAACAATATTTTTATCTTCTTCAATTTTTTTTCCTCTATCTTTCTTGCATATTAAGGGGAAATTTAGTATAGGTCGTTTAAAATTTTTATCTACTAATAAATATAGATAATCAGATGGAACAATGATTCCATTAGATTCGCTAATTACAAAATTCTTGTAAAACAGATCTAAAATTTTGATAATGAAGATCGGAATTCTTCCCTTCAAGTTCAGGGTATCTACATAACCCTGACCCCAGTCAGATAATCTTGAAACTAACTTTAGATGAAAAATTTTTATTATTATGAGCGTTGGAATTAAGGCATATCGATCTTCCATGATGCACACACTAAATTTTGAAGATAAAGATTTTCTATTGGCTAGTGCCCAGAAAATAAGGTAGACATTTACCAGAATTGTTCTGAGCATCCAATTTCTTTCATTCATCCCATACTTTTTATAAAAATTTTCTGACGGAATCAAAACATCATATTGAGTGCTTATTATACCAATCAACTCTTTTACATATTTTGTTTGTCCATCTACCTGATTCAAAGGCTTATGGAATATAAGTAATATTCCCTTCTCGTTCATGTTCTTTTCTCCGAAATCGTTCTTTACCTAACATACAGGCAAACATCAGTTGTGTTACTGTCCGACAATTTATTCAACTTTATTAAGATTGAGATAAATACCAAGAATTAAACTCCATAATTTCAAAACCTCCCTGTTAAGCCTTTCTTTACTTACGAAGAATTTTTTTGCATCGTTCATCCTTTCTAGAACATAAATTGGAGCTAGTCTTAATTTGTGTTTCCCTTAATATCTGAAAACTAAAATGTTATTGGAAGAGATCCCAGTTTGAACAAATTTGGGTAACAATTCGATTTGTTTTTTTCATTGATAACGTTTATAGTAACTGTTTAATCTCCAGACACGAAGGTTGCCATAATTGTTGATCAACCCCACTGGACTGGAGTGGGTACATATGCAGTTTCACTATACAGATTGTTAAAATCAAAATATCCCGAAGTTAAATTGATTTACGTTGGAGCAGTTGAAGATAATCTAGACATATATGAGAAAATAGAATATCTAAGAAGGAATCATAGATTTTTGTTAAGACCACTAACCATTCGTAAAAATTATAGGAAATTAGTGAAAGATGGAAATTATGGGGGATATCTTTTCCATTATGCTGGCACAGATTTTTCAATATTGAAAAAAAGGAGAGGCGTTATAACAATTCACGATCTTATTAAAGATAAAGTGTTTATTAGAGCAAACCTCTCTCCCGTAAACTTCGTAAGTGCATTAGAAAGATATCGTAAATATCTTGTAACAAAACTTCACTACAGGAAGGCTTTGAAGATTATAACATTAAGCCAAACAACTCAAAATGATGTATACGAGAAACTTGGTGTGAAATCGGTGATAATAAACCAGTGGGTAGATGAAGTAAGATTCCACAAAGGAAGCGTGGAAGAGGGAAAGAAGAGTTTGAATTTAGATAATGATGTGTCATACGTTTTAGCAGTGGGCAATGATAGAAAAAATAAGAGACTTGATCTTTTAGAGGGTATTGCTGATTCATTGCCACCAGGAATTAAGCTTTTAAAAATAGGGTCTCCGTTGAAATCTAGTGGAAGTATAAATGTGGGAAAGGTTGACAGTACTAAATATCCCCTATATTTTAATGCTAGCATTTGCTATATTCACGTATCAGACAATGAGGGGCTTGGTATTCCTCTTCTTGAAGCATTAGGAAGTGAATTACCAGTTATTTGCAGAAATATTCCAATAAATAGGGAAATTCTAGGAGATGCTGGAATCTACGTGTCAGAAGAGAGAATAATAGATGACGCAATAAAAGAAATAGTATCTATTAGTTTAAATGGTGTAAGTGACAGCTTAAGGGAGAAAATATACATAAGAAGAAAGAGTCTATCAAAATCGTCAGCATCAAATAAATATGTTAATTTGTACAGAGAAGTAATACTGCAAAACAACTATGATTGTGATGAGGCTAATATTTTGGAAACCAATTAATTTTGAGATAGGTTTTATCGTATTTACATAAGGATAAATATTTCAGATCTCTTCAACTATTTGTGGGTAAGACATAGACGCTCATTCATTTACATTATGTGAAATCTGACGGACTTTTCAGGAAAATTCAGCGTTTAAAGGATGCATAGATCACTAAGGAAATCAAGTTAGACCACCATGGGAAGAGGGTTGATATCTTCATGAATTTTCCAAGATGAATAAGATTCCCATGTCCTGTAGATGTGGTATATGCTATGGTTTTCATGACACAGAAGAACGTACACGGATAAATCTTAACATATGTAAACGCCCATTCAAATTTATCCATTTTCAACCATTTATGGTTCCACCCCATGCTCATTTATTCAAAATTTTTTGTATCAATATATGGAGTGTTTCAGCGATATCTGGAGGTAAAAGAGATCATTCGTAATGAATCCAGTAAATTCCGTACATTTGAAAAGTGTACATTATTAAAACGATCTTTCAAGAATGATTATAATTAAGGGTTATAATGGTTGAATATGCACAATTGAAAAACGTAATTTCAACTGAGACCCTTAATTGAACCATTTTGGATATTTTTAGATTGGCGTTTACAAATCCCTCGATCTACAGACATCATATGCATACAATTTCAAGGTTACACTCCAGAGATATTGACCCCTTAATTTTAGCATTGTGGAAATGCATCTGAGGAAACGAACATCATGGGCATACAGATCAATGATGCCTGATATAATCATACTAGGAAAGACTCTGAAGAGAAATCTCAATAGCATCAATGTGTCCATAAAATCCGGAATTAATTCATCTGTTGTATAAGGATTGAACAACAATATAAGAACAGCAATCAAGCGTTCAATGAATTCGAGGCATAGAAATACAGGGATACGATCATATATCTTGTGATCACAAGATTGAGGTTGCTTACAGAATGTTAAAGAGATTTAAATCTTCTAATTATGTATATCATGGAGCAAGTATTTACAGAAAAGGATACAAAGCCTATAAATAAATAAAATGGATGCTTGAGAATTACAGAATTTGGAACGTTGCAAACCATCTCAAGGTGCAAACTTATGCTTTTGTTAGTTGGAAAATTTCCTTTAAATGTAACTGTATTATTGTCTTCAATAAACGATGAATTAATCGGTATCTGATAAGAGTTTAATGAAACAAATCTTCCTATCGGATGAGAATTGAAATTAATACTGTAGTCAGTGTTTACTTTTTCTGTATAATTTGCTATTGCTTTCTGGCCATTACCATCAATGACGATAACCTCTACAGTCCAGTTTCCTGGGGAATAAAAAATGGAAGTTTCATTCTGTGTATTTTTATTTCCACCACCATACCATGCATAATGGAATGGACCTGCACCGTTGTAGACTTGAGATACGAAGGTAACAGGCTCTCCAACTATGATTGGATTTGCCGTGGAATTTATAAGCACTTTGAAGATAGATTCATTGCATTTAGGAAATGTAACACTATGATAACTAAATTCAGTTGTGTTTAAGATGTAGTTTGGGATAGATAGAATGTAGCTACTTTTTTCCTTCGTAAATTTATTTAGGAGATTGTAACCTTGTCCACTAAAAGTTAAAAAATAAGTTGATTGGCCATCATTTTGAACTCCGTGTGTTGCGCTAATAGTTTCTGAATCTGCTTGGCTAGTAAAGTACATGTTTTTTGGAGCGTTATTCGCTAATGGTGCAGCCACTAATAATGTAATAACCAAAATCGCTAACAATAGAACAGTTCCTCTTTTAATGTATGTATAGGATCCATTCATTTGTGACTTGCTCTTTATTTTTTTATTAAAGCGTTTTAAATAAATTTCATTAATTGAATCAGCTCTGAAATGATAAATTAACATAATGAGTAATGAGGCAATATAAATCAGTGAAAGGAGTGCAACACCAAGAGATGGGAAGATCAAATAATCATAGGAATATGCTAATGATGGGTTAAGATTGGAAAAGAAATACAATAGTGGAAGATTATTAAATAGTAATAGGACGTCTAATAATGTCGCGAAGGATAAAATTTGAATCAAATGCTTAGACCGATCTGAGTAATAGAAATAAACTGCAAATGGAGCTATTGATAGAAGATATTGAGGTGTAGCTGTTATAGAAAATATTACGAACATTAGACTTTCTAAGAAAAGAAAGTCGAGAAACCTTTCTAACGTGATTTCCTTCTTAGTAAATAAGAAATAGAACATTGGCAAAAGCATTGATAATAAGTAAATTGCTTCAAGTGTAAAGGAACCCACCGAAACATGGAAAATAATGTAGAAAATAAAATAGGGCCCCCATGACGAAGGAATATTAGAAGTAACAGTTATAGACGATCTAAGTCCTAACAAGGGTGCTAGAACAGTCGTTGATATGGGTGTTGAAGTTAAGATAGAAATCATTAATGGTAAAAATTGTCCCACCGCAAAGGTAAGAGCGAAAATTCCAAGTGCTGATAGCATTTTCCTCTTTCCATTGTTATTATTTACAACCTTCAAAAATGGTAACACGAAGAAAATTGGATATAGATAAGTGGCAGCTGACATTCCGAGAAACAGGGATGACAAAGAAGTCTTATTATTAACTAAACACAACAAAGTTAAAACAAGAAACATGATCGCGATAATGAGGGGGTTTCCAAAGATGACCACATCAAAGATCGTAATTGGTAAAAGTAAAAACATCAGAGCTGGATCTATGTTTCTGTTGTTTTGATGCGTAATGTGGTTTAAAGTTCTACTGATTGCTAGGGAACTTAATATGGCAGCCAAGATATAAGGCAACTTGACAGTGAATTGTTGGATGATTACATTATCTATCCCTAATAGATAAAAAGGCAGATTTATTCCAAGTGACCCAATGTTAATCGAATTGTAGAACGAACCAAAAACCCAGAGGTAATAAGGTTGAACCGAATAAAGATATACCCACCGAAAATATTGAAAATAAAACGACTCATCATATGCATAGGAAGTGAATGGGGAAATAACGAAATAACAAATGACAATGAAAATAAATATCCATCTGTGACATCGCATTTTCTCTCTAAAACAAACGGGCAATTTAAATTGCTTAGATTAAGATTATATATAATTTTAACGCTTCAGAAATACATGCACATGTTCCTGTTCGATGCCAATCGATTCCAGAATCTCTTTCTGCTTCCGGGTTATCTCCGTTGTGATCTCCTTTCCTTCATTCAATATTACCTTCCTGATCTTGTGCAATTCCAGTAGCATCTTCTCAACTAGGTATTTCTTTAGCAGGCCTGATGACCTCATGTATTCCAGAATCCTGGACCTGATGGCAATTGCAATGAGATTCACGAACATCTCCCCTCTCAATGCATCCATGCCGTGAACCCTCAACGGTTCTCCTCCAATGAATGTCTTGGATGACATGAACATCTTTTCCACAGCATCCCTTTTCCTGTATTCTGAAAGCACATATTCCGAATCATGATCGCCGGTTAATTTTATCACTGTGATGCCACATCTGTTAACTCTCTGGGATACGGCATTGCCCCTTATCCTGATATGGAATGACCCATCATACCGGAAGGATATGAAATTCCTGTATGGGGCCATGATGTCATCACATACATCAGCAGGCTTCTCCAATTTCCTTACTGTACGTGTGGAAAGTCTGTCCATCCTTTCCTTCAGGGATGAATAGAATAGAGATCTCTCCATGCTGTCCCTTTCAGGATGGTAATAGACCCATGCACTGACATCAGTATTTCCTGTCCTGACAGTCTTCCTAACTGAAAACATGATCTCCCCGGATATGGAGATCATGTTCCTGCCCTTCTCTATTGCTTTCCTGGATAACAGGTCAAGTCTCCTGATCTCTATGTGAGTATAGGATGCAGGCATGATGAAATCCATTCCGTTTTCAATGAGGTATTCAATATTGGAGGATGAGAACGTCTCTCAGTCCATGATGAATGTGACATCTGCGAGGCCAGCAGATCTGAGAACATCAATTGTGTTCTTAATTGTGGTCATGTAATTAACAGATCCGGGATAGATGTCATAGAATATTGGGATGCCTGATTCCCATGATTCCACAAGTGAAACATTCACCTGTGGATAGTCAGGATCGGATCGTGAATACCCGTATTCAAGGAAATCAATATTCCTGGACTGGGATGAGTATGATGTCAGATCATAGTATAATACGCCTGATATCCCCATGACCTTTATGATCTCCTTGAGGAACGCATGGTTCAGGTTCATTTTTCCAAGTGCAGTCATTGCCCTGGACACCGTTGCTGAAGATACAATAGGCACATAATTTATATAAACTGTTCTCTAACAAAATCATAGAGTTCATAATTAACTCAATAAACAAATTATGTTAGAAGATTATGTGTCTAAATTATGAAGGGTTCGGGTTAGACATAAATGCAAATTTCAATTTTGTACAAGTCCACAGAAATAAAATTAATTCAGATAATAGGATGTCTCATGTTTTAACAACTGACGATTTTCTTTATCTCCCTGGGCTTATCCCCTGTTTCAGTGTTTGATATTACCATGAGATTACATGTAATAATCTTCAGGCCAATTGCAGTATCATATGATCTGCTTAGTGTGTACCAGATATTTTCGCTATGTAATATCTCCTCCAGTATGGAGAATGTACGCTCTATCTCCCACCTCAGGGAGAACATTGACGAATATTCCTTACTGAGATCTATCCCGATCTTGCGATTCACTGTGGAGCCTTTCAGGCCTGATGCCCCTCCTCTCATTGGTGTTCTCGAAGATGTAATCACATATCCCCGATGTATCGTATGCCGAATCTGCAAGTATATGGGAAAAGTTCCTTGCTGCATCAATGAGGTAATGTGAGACTTTGGAATCATGAATATTGCCCTTTGTTACAACCCAGTCCTGTACAATGAGGGAATCAATATCCATTGCCACATGGCATTTCCTTCCATAGGACTTTGACTTTGAGGTCTTTGACCATCCTGATTCAGGATCGGCGTAATTTCCCCATACTCTTCTCCTTGCAGCTGTTGAATACTTGCATGTGTGGATCATGAATGAATCAATGGCGACAATTAATTCCATTGCATAAAGAAAGGTGATTTCCCTGTTTACAGAGTGCAGATAAAATGATCCTGCCCTCCTGGATAATGTCTGGAATGATAGTATCTCACGGATTCCAATCACTTCCATGTATTCGCCATGATTCCTGAGGAATATTGCAGATGACCTGTATGATATATGGAATATGTGCAGCAGGATGAGAATTTTCAGTATCTGTCTCTCTGTGAACTTTCTCTTCCTTTCATCAGGCGAAACTATCTTATCTATCAATTCCACAATAAGAAGGATATGCGGTTCGGACATATCCCAAAATTATGAATTGGTAGATAATGTTCGACATCAGTCTAACTTATCATGAAATGTGAGACACACTATAATTCATGAGATTAAAATGATATGTGTTAATTTAAGGGAGTTTAGGTTAATAAATCAACACTATTTTAATAGAAAAGAAAGCTTAAATAACGAAAGATCAATAAAGATTTATAAAAAGACAAAGATGAGGATTGAATGATTATAACATTAAGATTTAAAGGGAGTACATTGAAATTCTACTTGGAAAGACGGTCTGATTTTTCTGCATTTTACCAAGTTATCTTAGAGAAATCTTATCACAATCTGATGATGAAAATTAAGCAAGGAGACAGCATCATAGATGCGGGAGCAAATATTGGCACGTTTACAGTTATTGCTTCAGTTATGGCTGGTAATAATGGTAGTATAATATCTATAGAACCAGATCCAAAAAACCTAAGTATTCTTAAAAAGAACATTGAATTGAACAATTTAAATAATGTTGAAATCATAGATAAAGCTTTATATAAAGAAACAGGAAAAAAAATAAGATTCGTTCAAAATGGAGTTATGTCTAAAATTGCAACTAACGAAGAGAAAACAGATGCAGATATAATAGACGTCGAAACAACGACCTTTAATCATATTATAACCGAAAGAGGAATACATCCGACTATTTTGAAAATGGATATAGAAGGCGGTGAAAAGTATGCGTTATTAAGTGCAGAAAAAATGATGGAAACTATAAATTATTTGGAGGGTGAGATTCACAGCAAGGAAGATTTTGATGCGCTTAAGAGATTTTCTAACTTATTTTCCTTTAAAAATGAACCAGTTGAGTCTATGCATAACGTGCTTTCTTTTGGAATCAGACACCCATTGAAAATACTAAAATTAGAATATTATAACAAATTTAGATCAACTAAAAGAATTATTCTATCATCTAGATCAGATTTTAAACTATCAAAATATCCAATAATTATCTATGGTGAAAAAAGATAATGAGAAACACAGAAATATAGATTCGATTACCATGATGGTGAAATGGCTGGGAGGATACTATATATATGTAAGGAACCAATCAACCTTGATGAAAAACTTATTACTGGAATGCAGGAGAATGACTATCTAGAATATGATAATGCTATGGAATTCTATAATTGAATTTTATTATTGAAGTCGAGAGGCGTTAAGGATAAAACCTAGCACAAAAAGCGTTATGTAAGGTTAAAACAAGCATAAAGGGAGGAAAACCCCTTAATTCAAAAGTTAAATTAACTAAAATTCTGCTGAGGTTTTCTATTTTCTACCTTCTTCTGCAGATTTTCCATAGTGTCCCAAATGTTGTGTATTTATAAAGGATACCTCCTTTGGAACATTTCCTTAATCTCATCAATGCATTTATAATATCCCCTCAATGATCTCATAGACCATTTGTCATTTATCTCTGCTGCCCTCAGATAAATGAT
>NZ_JBLSDF010000021.1:0-33214 GCF_052315355.1 Cuniculiplasma thermophilum | reverse complement strand
GTATCATGACTATCCTGAATCCATAAGGAGATCAATACATTCTACAAATCTCATAGAAAGAATGAACAAGGAGATAAGAAGAAGGATCAGGATCATTGATTCAATGCCGTCGGAAGAGAGTGCAATGAAGATCATTTATCTCAGAGCAGCAGAGATAAATGATAAATGGTCTATGAGATCATTGAGAGGATATTATAAATGCATTGATGAGATTAAGGAAATGTTCCAAAGGAGGTATCCTTTATAAATACACAACATTTGGGACACTATGGTATCCAGAAATAAAGCATAAATATTCTTCTATTGATATAAACTCTTGGTACAAATCCTGCGTATTAAAATAATTAGTTCCCTCTAATAAGAAATTGCAATGCTTCAAAAAAGGTATTTTTGGCAAAATCCACCTCAATCCCTTGCATTATGCTAACCATGAGCCCATTATGTAAACTTACCAGTATTTCGGATAAAATATCAATATCTCTAGTCTTCAATCTTTCATCATTTCTTAAAAGTTCCATAATAAGTCTTTTAACCAAATTTATATATTTATCATGTTCGTCCATCAGAATACGTTTTATATTTTCATTTCGATCTATTTCACCTAATGCTTTTATCCAGAAAAATCTGATATGTTCTGGAAGGGATAACTCTTGTTCCATAAAATTTTTTGCCAACTCTTCAATATTATTATAATCTGATGAGGTCATTGCAGATTCCAGGAATGATTGTGTGATTTTACAAGTTTCTATAAGCAGATCCTCTTTGCTTTTAAAGTATAAATAAAGAGTTCCCTTGGTCACCCCCACTTTTTTGGCTATCTCTTCCATATTACCTCGATTAAACCCTTCATAATAAAAGACCTCTGCTGCCGCATTAATGATCTTATTTCTTGCTAATTCCTTGTACTCCTTCAGTACTTTCGGCATGAGTCAAATATTCAAAAAAAATATTTAAAAATAACTAATCGAATATTTTTTATACTGACTATTTATTCAGTTTTATGACTGCTAATTTACACAAAGATGAAAGTTCCCATTTAGTTATTGGAGCCACCGGGGGTTATGGGTATGCAATTACAAGGTTGTTGTTGGAGCGTAATTACAATGTAAAATTGGCTGTAAGGGATGTTAATAAGGCCAAATTACTGTTTGGTGAAAATTTAGAAGTAGATCAAGTGGATGTTCTGAACGCAGAATCGATTAAATCAGCCACAAATAAAATAGACTATGTTTATGTGGCCTTTAATTTTCCATATAATCAGTGGTTTAAGTATGAAATTGCAATGTCACACATTATTTCAGCAGCAAGATTGAATAAATCAACTATTATTTTCCCAGGAAATGTTTACGGATACGGGAAGTTTAAAAAAATTCCCTTTGATGAAACTCATCCCTTGTCCTCAGATACTATTAAGGGAAGAATTAGAAATGAAATAGAAGCAAAGTTGAAAAAAAATTTTATTGATGGGAAAATAGGATTGATATTACCAAGATTCGCTGACTTTTATGGTCCAAATGTCACAAATGACCTTTTTGGTGCAATGTTTAAGGATGCAATGAAAAATAAATTCGTAAAATGGATAATTAACCCAGACGTCTTGCACTCATTTACTTATATTGAAGATGCTGCAAGGCCAACACTTCTAATGGTGGAGAATGATGATATGGGTGAAGTGTATCATATTTCTTCTAATGCAATCACCGGCAGAGAATTTATAAGCAAGATTTTTTCACATTTAGGTAAATCCCCTAAAATCAGAGTCTATAAAGAATGGGAATTAAGATTATATTCTTTCATAAATTCACAGGTCAGGGAAGTATTGGAGCTTAGTTATGAATTTGAAGAACCATACGTTATGAGTAGCGAAAAATTTTCCAGCAGATATTCTGATTTCAAATTTGCCGATTATGATCTTGGAATAGAAAAGACATTAAACTGGTTTAAGAAATATTCAATCGATCATTTTTGACGCATTATGTCTTGAAAAATAAATGAAAGTCCATTAAAATTGATCATTGAACAGATCGTATCAAGTTTGGCCTTTGATTCCTAATACAACTCAATTTTGTATTTAAAAAAAATACATTCTCAGTTAATTTTTATATAATAACAGTTTAGGAAAATATGTTCTTTCAGGATATCGATAAAAAACTCAATATGCGCGTTATTCTAAGAGTAAGGCAGGATACGGAATTTTTTAATCTAACAAATGAGATACCAAATAGGTTACCGTCTTATATTTACAGTGTGGATGGTGAGACATGGCTTAGCGTTTACTTTCCAAAGGGCCAGAAAGATCAGCGAATGAATTTAATTTACAATAAGTTTAAAGCCATTGAAAGAGAGGATTCCTATGTAATAAATTCAAGAATTAACAACATACAGGATCTTAAAATAATAAATGAATTATCCGACGTTAAATCATTTGTGTTGAACAGAGCAGATATGAGGGGAGGGTTCCTTAACATCTATGCAAGATTCCACAAAAACGACCTGGAAAATGTCTCCGAATTGCTTTCCAAATACATGTCGGATTTGAAAAATTCCAGAATTGACTGGCTTGGGCCAAGTCCTGGCCTAATGTATATAATGAGCCTGATAAACAGTGACTACCCGATTTCTCTTCTTACTTATAATGTTCCAATCAGGGAAGAGGACTCTTCATTAAGAGATAAATGTACGGATGGAATAATAGAGGTCAAGAATAACGTCACATCTAATGATGAAATAAGGGCAATATTTTATTCAGATAGAGCTGTGGATGATATGATTCCAATTGACAAAGAAAAAATGATATATTCAGTTACATTGCGAAACTACTTTCTAAATGAGGTAAGAAAAAGAGCAAACGAAAAACACATACTTAGATTAAGACACTTTGTAAGAGTTAGTAATGAGAAACTAAGGGTATCCGTTTTTGTACCTTCCAGTATCATTTACGATCTTTATTCAATAATTTACGAGATCGCAAGAAATTCAGATAAAAGAATTTACATTGAAAATCTGCTCCCCTTTAGTGATACTCTTTGGGATGTGATATAGGGAATTCTTACCATATTTTGGTTCTAATTTTACTTCA
Source organism: Cuniculiplasma thermophilum (assembly GCF_052315355.1). Classification (NCBI taxonomy): domain Archaea; kingdom Methanobacteriati; phylum Thermoplasmatota; class Thermoplasmata; order Thermoplasmatales; family Cuniculiplasmataceae; genus Cuniculiplasma; species Cuniculiplasma thermophilum. The sequence continues at coordinate 30,135 of NZ_JBLSDF010000021.1, read as the reverse complement.
GGAATGATTAATACTTCTTACCGGAAAAAATAAAAGATCAAAATTTTTAAAGCAAAGATGCAAGAGGCCAAAAGAAAATCATAGATTTACTCCAAGATCTGGGGTAAACAAATTGAAAAATGATTTTATTTCGTCACATTCAAAATACATTCCTAAATTCCAGTTTTTGAGATTTGAGCCTAAAGGTATGGACTGGAGGGGATTTGAACCCCTGGCCTCTTCCATGCCAAGGAAGCGATCTACCTCTGATCTACCAGCCCAGTGAACACAATATTATTCCATACTATATGATTTTAACGTTACAGTTCATAACTCCCCTCCCTATTTACAATGCTAAAACTTAATTAGATTGGTATGTTTATCAAGTAGGACTATGAATCTACCCAAATTGTCAAAATCGAAACGAGAGAAAAAACTTCATGTCAAAAAGAAGCAGGATGATGAAGAAGAAGTTGTAAAAAATGAAATGCCAGAAATCAAGAAGTACGAAGTGATGGATGAATACAGCATTGTTCCAAGAGTTGTTTCCGTCGAAATTTCTTGGAATCCAGACATTCTTGAAGCAATATATGTCGTAAATGAGCCAATGATGAACGCAGAGGAATTGGAATTGCTTGAAAGAATAGAAAAGAACATGGAACAGGTTGTTAAGAGTTCAAAAACACTACCTGAAGACCTATCGGCATTAACAATAGACCAAATTGTAGAAAACTACCTATCAAACAGAAAGAATAAGTATCCACTCAAAACAATTGACAAATTGAAGTACTACATAAAAAGAGATTATGAAGGTTTTGGCCCTCTGGATGCAGTTGTAAAGGATCCAATGGTTGAGGATGTTTCTTGCAACGGAGTTGGCATTCCTGTATTTATCGAACATAAAATACACGGGTCTTTAAGAACGAATATAGTTTTTGATACGGAGGAGAAACTGGATTCTTACGTAGTGCGGCTGGCTCAGATGTGTGGAAAAGAGGTATCCATGAATGAACCCATTATTGATGGGACATTCCCACAGGGGCATAGAATACAGCTCACATTCGGGAAAGAGATTTCAACAAAAGGTTCCGCATTTACTTTCAGGCTTTTTAGAGAAACGCCGTTTACACCAATTGAACTAATAAAATATGGTGCGGCAACTCCTGAAGTGGTCACTTACCTCTGGTTTGCGGTTGAAAACTTGAAGTCTGCAATTATCGCAGGAGTACCCGGTGTAGGTAAGACGTCCACAATTAATGCAATGCTAATGTTTGTACCCTCAAATACTAAGGTGTTTAGTATCGAGGAAACAAGGGAAATAAACATTCTCCATCAGAACTGGGTCGCCACTTCAACAAGAGAAAGCATATACTCATCTGGCAGTGCAGACGAAAAGAATCCACCCATAGGTATGTTTGAACTTGTGAGAATGGCAATGAGACAAAGGCCGACTTACATAATTTTGGGGGAAATCCGAGGTAGAGAGTCATATTCTCTCTTCCAGGCCATATCCACAGGTCACACTGCATACTCGACAATCCACGCAGATTCTATGGAAACACTTGTTAATCGTCTGGAGTCAAATCCTCTGAACATACCAAGAGTTCTCATAAGTGCATTGAATATAGTTATATTTAACAAATTTATTCGAATGGGAAGCAGAAATATGAGAAAATTGACAGAAATTGACGAGATCATGGGGATTGACCCTGATTCCGGTGAAATATTGTATAATAAGGTATACAATTTTGATTATAATGAGAATAGGCAGGTGTTTTCTGGATATAGTAAAATATTGAATGAGATCAGAGATTCCAAACAATGGACTGATGAGGAATTTCAGAGAGAATTTGAGAAGAGACAGAGATTATTGGAAGGGATGCTTAAGAATAACATAACGGATTATGCAAATATTACCAAGATTATTAACATATTTTACAAGGATCCCGAAACTGCATTGAGGCTAGCGAGTGGTACATAATGGCAAAGAAGAATAGCATACAGATTACCTCAATCAATACGAGTAAAAAGCCCGTAAGAAAGGATAGGTCGAAGAAGCCAAATATTGCTATACCTAAGCCAACAGCTTTTGATAATTTCTCCAAAGCCGTATTTGGAGGGCTATTTGAAAAATACGTAAACACATCAAATATGGATGTCACACTTCAGAAGGCTAAGATGCCAATTACTGCGGAAGAGTATCTAGCCAGAGGAACTATGGGGGCAGTCATATTTGCAATTGTATCATTTGCAGTGGTTAATCTTTTCTCTATAAGGTTCGCAGGTTATACTTATTTGTTCTTCGCCTTTTGGTTTCTGGCTGTGATTCTATTTCTTGCCTTTATGGGGGAATATCCCAATTCAGTTGCAACTTCCAGAAAAAAGAAGATCGATGCAGTTCTGCCATTAGCTATGGGATACATTGCCACAATGGCATCTGCTGATATGCCTGTTGAAAATATAATATATGAGCTCTCAAAAAGTAAGGAATATACTGAACTTTCCCGTGAAGCTCAGGGGATATCTGTATCAACAAGGCTTTTCGGAAAGGATATAATCACCGCTATCAAGGATGGAGCCACATATACACCATCTCCACGTTTCTCAGAGTTTCTCCAGGGGATCATAACCACAATGACCTCAGGAGGGGATCTTAAGGAATATTTCAAACAGAAAGCATTGCAGTATCAGACTGAACTTAGCACTCTTATTAAAAGAAATACTGAATCACTGTCGGTTCTTGCTGAGAGTTACATTATTGTGGGTGTTATGTTTCCTCTTATTCTTATGGTAATTATTGGAACGGTAACTTCAGTCATACCCGGAGAGGGGAGCCTGACAATTGTAGTCCTGTATCTCATAGTTGGTCTCATAATCCCAATAATAGCTGTTATGTTTGCCTTAATTCTGAGTAGCACCATAGGTGAGGTGGATGTATGAAGTACGAATATGCAGGTCTTGAGTTAAGATACATTGTGCTTGCTGTATCAGGTCTGGTCGTTTTCATAATGCTATTCCTGGGATTTTTCATAAAGGTTGCTTCAATTGATCCTCTGGTTCACCCATTAACGGTCAGTTCAATTTCACTTATCATCATATTTCTTCCATTTGGATTGGCCGATTTTGCGGAAGTAAAAAGGAAGGAGGAGGCAGAAAGGAGATTACCTGACTTTCTGAGGGATCTTGCTGGTCACACCAATTTTGGTACTCCAATGTCTGAGGCCATACTAAGAAGTGCAGAAGTTAATTACGGTCCCTTATCAGAGGAGGTAAACCAGATTGCGGGTATGATAAGGCTGGGAATTCCAGTAGAAACTGCACTGGATGATTTCGGAAAGAGACTTAAATCGGAAACCATAATTAGAGTTGGTAAGATCATTAAAAAGGCCAGTGAATCTGGAAGCAATACCTCTGACGTTATATCATTGATATCAAGTTTTACCACTCAAACATATCTTATGAGAGAAAGCAGGTTTGCAGATATGAGGAGTTATTCTACAACAATGGCAGTCTCATTCGGAGTTTTCCTCTTTGTCATTATAATGCTCGATCTGTTCTTCTTCCCTCAGATTGCTGGGCAATCTTTGGGTGGTTCGGGGGCCACTCTGAATATAAAGTCATCATCCTTTGGTCTTATTGAAAGAATATTCAGCGCGGGAATTATAATTCAGAGTGTAGCCAGCGGTCTAATATCCGGTGTTTTCAGAGATGGAAGGCTGGTTTCAGGTTCTCTTGTATCGGGAATCCTGGTGTTCATCAGTATGGTTGTACTTTTAATAGTGGGGGTGATGTAAATGAAATTATTACCAAGTAGCAGTAAGAAGAAGAGATCACGAAGACCTGGTAGAAAATACGGGTCTAAGCAGGTTGTAACAAGGCTGAGATACCCAAAGCGAACAGGCGAGGATAAGCTATTCGAAGAAATAATTCCGGGGAAGGTGTTTGCAAGGGTATATTTTGACAGGGCAAGTTCCATATTTAAATACGAGGTAGACGAGCCGGAACTTAAGGAGAGAACCATGCGATTATACCAGAAGCTGGTTCTGGAATTTATAAAAGCACTAACAGATCCCGAGAATAAAGAGATGAGCAGCATAACAAAGGAAGCTGCGGCAGACAAATTTATTTCAGCCATTAGGGAAACCGGATCTTTCACAATGGAAGAGATGGATTCTATTTCATATTTCGTGGAAAGAGATATAGTTGGTTTTGGAAAGATCGATGCACTCATGAAGGATCCTAATATAGAAGATATCTCCTGTGATATGCCAGGAATTCCTGTTTTCGTATTTCATAAATCTTTCGGATATATACCCACCAACATAATTTATGAAGATGAAATCGAACTGGAAACCTTTGTAAAAAAAATATTGCAGGATGTTGGGAGACACATATCTATCGCTAACCCCATAGTTGATGCCACACTTCTTGACGGCTCAAGAATATCCTGTTCCATAGGAAGGTATGTGACTAACAAAGGGTCATCATTCACCATTAGAAAATTCAAGGAAGAACCTTTGACTCCAATCGATCTTATACAGAGGAATCTGGGTAGTGCAAGAACATTTGCATATTTCTGGGTTCTGACTGAATACGGCGGAAATGTTATGGTTGTGGGAGGTACCGCAACCGGAAAGACAACACTTATGAATGCTATCCTGCTTTTCATACCGTCTCAAAAGAAGATAGTATCAATTGAGGATACAAGGGAAATAAATCTAATTCATGAAAACTGGGTGCCCATGGTTACAAGAACCGGATACGGAAAGTTAGATCCTGAGACAGGAAAAAGAAATGGGGAAATTGACATGTTCGATCTCCTGACAATAACCATGAGGCAGAGGCCAAGTTATGTCATAGTGGGAGAGGTAAGGGGTGCTGAAGCCTTCACTCTGTTCCAGGCAATGTCCATAGGAAGATACGTATATGGAACATTTCACGCAGATGATATAAGTACATTTATACACAGAATGGAGTCGAAGCCAATAAATGTACCAAGAAACCTCCTTCTCACACTGGATGTGGCAGTAATTCTACAGAATGTTATTGATGAGAAAGGATCCAGAAGGAGAATCAAAACAGTATCCGAAATAGCCGGACAGGACGAATCCACGAAGGATATTGTTATCAATAATGTATTCACATTAAACGAGATCTCAGATACCCAGGTGTATTCCGGCTTCAGTTACACCCTTAAGAGGATTGCAGAGAAAGAGGGGAAATATGAGGCGGAGCTTGAAAGAGAGGTGGAAATAAGAACCATGGTACTGGAAAAGATGATCGAAAAGGGTGTGAACAATTACAAGGATTTCTACAACGTGGTCAATCTTTTCTACAAGGACAGAAAGAGGGTTTTTGCAGCATTGGAAATGGAAGAGGAGATTCAGGCCTGATTTGCCTCTTGAATCTCCGGCAAAAGCCTGTTAGCTACGGTTGGAATATACACTGTCTGAAACAGTATGGAAAGAAGAACGATAAAGGTCACATTTACCTCAATAATTGGTCCCCAGGTCAGTAGCAATTTATTTCCGGAAGCAAGACCAATGGCATAGGGTATGGACGATTCAACAACTGAGACTACACCACGGGGTCCTGATAGGGCAATAAAGAGTTTTGTCCTCCAGCTGTTAAGTGTATTCCTGTTTTTCTTTCTGGCTGGAGGGAGTGATGTGAAGACTGCAATCGGTCTAACCACAAACATTACTATTATGGAAAGAATAAAACCCTGAATAAAGTAAGACTGAAAATCACTCATAGTTATGATGCTCCCAACGAGAATGAATATGAACCCCTGAGCCAGAAATGATAAATTTTCCTGAAAATTTGCCTCTCTGGACCAGAATATACTCCTGTCGGAAAAATTCCCTACAATCGCTCCTGTGGCTATTATGGCAGGAAATGGGGTCACTCCAAAACCTTCAAGGATGGTGAGCTCAAACAGGATCACTCCCAACAGGAGACCCACAATCAGATTTTCAAAATTAAGAAGCTTGTTCAGATAGATTATGCCAAAGCCTATAACTATTCCAAAACTCGATGGGACAATTATCTGAATCAGCAGGAAAAATGGAATCGCAGGATAGAATCCAACAAAGGATGTTACAGAATTGAAAAGTGATGAAAATGATGATCCCGAATATATCAAAGATATTGCCAGGGTTACCATAATTATCGCCAAAGGATCATTAAAAAGGCTCTCTCCTACAAGAGTTCCTGAATAATCGTCGCTCATCTTTATTTTCTTGAATAGGGGTATGAGTGTTGAAGGGTCTGTAGGAGAGATTATGGAACCGAAGAGAAATCCCACTATAAAGGGAGCCCCAGTTATAAGAGAGAAGAGCAATCCGGCCACGACCGCAGTCATAAGCATTCCTATTGTATTCAAGGATATTATGCCCCTCAGAAATTTTCTCAGTATACGAAAATTAATATTATGAGATTCATAATAAAGTATAACAACAAGCCCAAGAACACCAACTCCAAATCCGGCAAAATTGTTTACCAGATAGGTTGCATAGGAGTGATTTATGACCCCCAGGATAGGTCCGAAGAAGAGTCCAAGACCTATAAGTATAGGTATCTCCACCAGGGAAGCTTTTCTTGCAATAGGTATGGAAAATGAAGCAATTATCAGTATAAGACTGAGTTGAATAAAATCCGTATCCTGAAAAAAGCTCATCTTTTCTATACTTCTCCTGGACTATATGGTAAGTTTCTTTTGTGCAAGCTTTTTAAATAGAGTTCCTTGACTCTTACCGAAACAGGGTCATTTCCAAAATCACCGTTTTTTCTGAAATATTCAATTGCCCTATCTATTTCAGTGTATGTGAAGCCAAGTTCGTCCTCGTCCTTCTGGCCCTCCCATAAACCGGCGGTTGGGGGTTTCTCTATTATTGAACTTGGGACGCCCAATCTCTTTGCCTCCTCCCTGACCTCGGTTTTTGTAAGATTTATGATTGGTTCAATATCAACACCACCGTCACCGTATTTTGTAAAGTAACCGGTAATTAATTCTGTATAATTTGTTGTTCCAATAACAAGTCCATTGTTTACGTTTGCGTAATAATAAAGCAGAATCATTCGGGCTCGTGATTTTATATTCCCAATTGCCGTCTTTGATTGAGGGTTCAGTAATTTAACATAAGCATCTAATATCTGGCTAATATTGATCGTTTCCACCTTTACTGAAAAGGTCTGTGATAATTTTTTTATATCTTCATAATCTGTTGATGGTGTATTGTTATCCGGCATAAAGTAAGCCTTTATCCTGTCATTGTTGATTGTTTGTGAAAGGAAAGCCAGAACCAGGGAACTGTCAATTCCTCCGCTCAAACCCAAAATTGCATTCTTATCAGCTAATTTTTCCCTCAAAAAATTAGAAATATACTCGTAAGTCAATTCAGATCAGTAATTGGTATGTCATTTTACAATAATTATTTATTGGAGATTATCCAATTGAAATTTCAATTTCATTTTAGAATTCAGAATTTGAGCCTGTCTTCTATTCGCTCCATTGCCAACTTCATAAAATTATTCATCACTACGCTTGTAGTAACAGGACCAACACCACCAGGAACAGGTGTCAGGAAAGCGGCATAACCGTTAAGTTCTTCCTGAACGCAATCTCCAGTTACTCCATTGTCAGTGTTAATTAATCCAACATCTATCACTGCTGCCCCTTCCTTGATATAATCTTTCCCCAAATATCCCGCCTTGCCAGTGGCTGTTACAACAACATCGCTTCTACTTGTTATTTCTCTTAAATTTTCAGTCTTACTGTGGCAAACGGATACAGTATAGTCTCTGTTCAGAAGTGCGGCAGCTAGTGGTCTTCCTATAATATTGCTTCTGTTTACTATGCAAACATGTTTTCCAAATCTGTCGCCAAGGGATTCTATGATCCTCATTGCAGCATCGGCTGTTGCAGGTATAAGAACCCTCTCTCCCATAATATTTCTACCCATATTCTTCACATTTGCCCCTTCGACATCCAGGTAGTCCGGAACTATATTCTCTATTTCTCCAGGATTTATCCACTTTGGAAGTGGCCTTTCCACAATTATTCCATCAGGATTAAGATCCTTGAGTGTATTCTCCAGATATTCCAGTGGATTGAAATTGTTTTCAGGTTGGGGTACATTTATTGAAACTGCTTCAATGTCCAGATTATTGGCCTTTTTAATTTTGCTTCTTCCGTAAATGCTCGCCTCCTCAGTTCCTGATGGATCAACTATTGCAAAAAGTGGTTTTCTTCCCCTTATGTTTTTAAATCTTTCAGACAATCTCTTTGATTCTGCATCTATACCTCTGGCAAACTCTCTTCCGTTAAATATTTCAGTTTTCAATTTACCACCTTATTACGCTTTTAATTTCTCCATCCGGTTTTTTCTTGAACTGTTGAAGATCACCAGGATCGTAATATCCCGTTATTATGTCTTTCAGAATATCTCCGTATTTTCTGTGCCATTTTGACAAATAATCCAGGGCTTTGATATAATGGATTCTTGCTGCATCCACTGATCCAGCGATTGTTATATTTCTTTCTACAATGAAATCTATGTCAACACCGGTAATAGTTGCCTTAGGAGCTTTTTCATTGGTTCCGAAAAGAATTGCAATACCATTGTAGTTCAATCTTTTCATATAGTTGAAAACTGTTCCTGGATCACCACTTGTGTCAATGAGAAGATCTATGGATAATTTTTCCAGAACTCCTCCCTTTTCAGATGAGCAAAGGAAGTTGACTCCAAAGGCTTGGCACATGTCCATTTTGTTCTTCTCAATTGGGTGTCTGTTCATAATGTATGTTTCAAAGCCATAATCCCTGCTTAGTAGGGAATATAGAAACGCCTCTGATCCTGTTCCAATTATGAGGGCTTTCTTACCTTCTAGGGTGGATGAACTGTTATTATAAATAAATCTGGTCGATATTCGTTCAAATACTTCAAAGGCCTTTACAACATTTTTTGTGGGCTCGGTGAGAACTGCAATATCGCCCATGGAACGATCTGAAACTTTTACAAGATTATGGTCGTAGTCCTTAAATTCTTCCCTCATGAATCCGTGAAGTCCAGTGATTCCAGCTTCATGCTTATCTCCATCGGAACAGTTATCTGGTCTCCCAATTAAACAGTTAGGGCATTTTCCCGGTCTTCTCACAAGGGGTACCACAAGGTCACCGGACTTAAATTCTTCAGATTCAGATTCGACCACCTCACACAGGGATTCGTGACCGATTACCAAAAAATCGTATCCGTCGGGATTGTACGCGAATGAAAGACTTCCATCCACAATCCCCCTGTCCGTACCGCATATTCCTGTCAGCACAGGTCTAATTTTTACATTTCCCTCTTCATTCAGTTTCACGCTTTTAAAATCTATCCCTCCAGTTGGGGCGTGGGTGTAATATGCCTTCACGTTTTCCATGGAAGTTCAGTCCTTTTATTGTAAAAAATATTTCTAAAGTTGATGTCCCATTTTTTCCTTTTTAGTCATCAAATAGAATTTATTAAATTCGGTTGCCTGGCTTTTCATTGGTATTCTTCCGCTTACCTTAATTCCATTTTCCTCGAGAAAGTGTATCTTTTCGGGATTGTTTGTCATAAGTTTCACAGATTTTACTCTAAAATACTTCAAAACATCAACTGCATATGTATAGTCTCTTCTGTCTGCGGGAAGCCCAAGCTTTAAGTTTGCTTCAACAGTATCATAGCCCTGTTCCTGCAAACTGTAAGCCTTTATTTTGTTTACCAAACCTATTCCTCTACCTTCCTGTCTCAAATAAATTAGCATTCCATAGGGCTGTTCTCCCAGGTATACCAGGGATTTTAACAACTGATCTCTGCAATCACATCTCTTAGAGCCAAATACATCTCCAGTCAGGCACTCGCTATGTATCCTCAGGGGCACATTTTCCTTTCCAGTAACATCCCCCTTAACTATAACTGCATTTTCATTATTTTCGCCATCGTCGAAGGTGTAAATATCAAAGTCACCTGCCAGAGTTGGCAATTTTGCTTTTGCTGCTAATGTAATCATTTTCTCTCACTTTATGATTTGTTCGTTATATTAAAAGATATATTAGAAAAATTTTGTTTTATTTTATAATTTGTAGTAATCTCCGGCTGGGCTTTTTGGGAAAAAATGATTGATAAAAGCAGATTATTTTTTAACAAATTTTTAACTTGTTTGCATTCTTCAATAGACTATTAATACATAGAAACGTTTTAATAATAAGTAATGCTAAATAAATATGGAAGGGGATAATAAAGAAGATATGAAAGCATTGCTTGACGAGTTCTACAAATCAGTCGGAGAGTGGAAGAAATTTTCTCCAGAGGAAATGGGGGCATTCATGGATTTCCTTGCAAAGGTGGAGAGACCTAAGTCCCTTGATACTAAGACAAAGGAACTTATTGCTGTGGCTCTTTCCGTTGAGGCACACTGCAAATGGTGCATTGCCTTCCACACCGATGGAGCATTAAAGGCGGGGGCAAACGAGGACGAGATACGTGAATCTGCCTGGGTAGCTGTATTAATGGGTGGTGGCCCAAGTCTCTCCTATATGCAACTAGTAGAAGCCGCGCTGGTGCAGTTAAAAAAGAAATGAGTTCTATTTCCAATTTAAAATGCTCAAAGAGCATAAATCTGTCCGTTATATTATTATGCATCAATCTTGGTTTCAAATTTTTTAGATTCATCGTTGTTACCAATTCTATTTTTGCCTTTGATTTTTTACATTTTTGTAATAAGTTAGACAGATGTCACGGTTATGGGTTATGGAAAATGGCATAGAATGCAAATCAATTTAATTATTGAGATTTTTAGAATATTTATGGAACTATACCACTTCAATAATGTATCATATCAAGAAACAAAGGTCCGTCACGAAATGCCTTGATATGATCGTATCCTGAAAATATTTAGTCAGTTATGATTACAATCAATATAACCCCAGAAATCTAATCGTACAAGGATACTTAATCTTAATCCCATTGGGAATTTTTTTAAGAAAATCTATGTCAAAATGACCTATTTTTCCTCTACTAAAAGAACTTATACCTGAGTGCGGGTGCCGGGATTTGGACCCGAGGCACGAGCTTGGCAAGCTCGCGTGTTACCAGGCTACACCACACCCGCCTGCATTGTGTATATTTCTTTTAGTTATAAATTTTAGGATAATTGCTCATCTCAAATAATACCAAAGGTTCTCTCGTAAGATGATATTATTTCCCAACCGACCGTCCATATGGTCAGTTCCTCCTCAAAAATTGAAACCGAATCAAGTTCATCATAGATGGGGCTGATAAAATCACCCTCACTGAATCCTCCGATTATTACGTTCAAATTTCCAGATTTTATGACATCTCCTATCTTTGCCATCCTCCCCTTTGGACTCAATAGAAGATCTGTACCATCTCCTCTGAGTAATCTATGGAATTTTCCATCCTCGATTGATATGAGTGTTTTTCCATCAGGGGAAACAAGGTTTCCCTTTGAGAGTAATTTCTCAAAGAGACCTGCAAATCTGTTGTATGACTTTGGTATTCGAGTCTCTGGTGATATTCTGATGATCTTGTCGTTCTTGGTATGTATATTTATTCTAAGTTCTCCTTTTTTATTTAGAATCGAATCCTGCGTTACGTTTAGAAACGTATGAAAAATATCTGGCCTGCCCATCCTGTTGGACATTCCAGGGAAGTGCCTCTCAATTGCGCCGTGCATATAGTTGGAATCAAGCAGCATTTCGTTATATTTTTTACCAAGATTCTTGGCAACTTTTCTAATCTGATAATCCTCCCACATAGACTCGGGAACAAGTTCAAGTTCAGCATCTATAATGTTAAGCGTGAGCACACTGGATAAGTTGTGAATCTTATTTATTCTTTTACGGTTTTATACACTGGAGTTACCAAAGAAATGGTTAAAATATATGGTATAATTAAGGTGACAGATGGCCGGGTTGGGGTAGGGGATATCCTTGGGGACTGTGGATCCCCGGACCCGGGTTCAATTCCCGGACCCGGCCCTTAGAGGTATCCTGAAGATTCTGGGCAAATTAGTCCTTATGCAATGAGTGAGTCAATTAATAGAAATCATCATTCTCCATGAGTTATTAATTGGAATTTATTGTCAGTTAAAATAATCTTATCTTAATTAAGGATGAAAATTCAACAAATTGTTACCTTAATATCTTGTATTGATATATGCCATTGATTGAATTGGATGATTATGACGCATCTCAAATACAAATTCTTGAAGGACTTAAGGCTGTAAGAAAAGTTCCAGGGATGTATATAGGAAATACGAACGTTGAGGGACTTCATCACATGGTTTACGAAGTTGTAGATAATAGCGTTGATGAAGCCGGAGCTGGCTATGGGGATAGTGTATATGTCACTATAGGAAAGGACGGGAGTATAACTGTTGAAGACAATGGAAGGGGCATTCCAGTCGACATTCATCCCAAGTATGGAAAACCTGGTCTGGAAATAGTGTTAACTGAACTTCACAGCGGGGCGAAATTTGATAAAAAAGTGTATAAAATAACTGGGGGACTACACGGTGTTGGTGTTCACGTTGTTAATGCGCTCTCCTCCAAATTGATAGCGCTGGTTAAAAAAGAACAGAAATTATACTATATGGTTTTTGAAAGAGGGCTACCCGTTTCAGAGCTTATTGAGCTGGATCGGAATCAGCAATCGAACGACGAAAGAATCCGTGATGTTAAAATTGTAAATGAAAAGGGAACAGGAACAGTGATAAAATTCTGGCCTGATCCTCAAATCTTCCAGGTCCTTGAATATTCAAGGGAGATATTGGAAAAGAGACTAAGGGAGCTCGCATACCTTAACTCGGCGATAAAATTTACTCTTTATGATGAGCGTGAGGGAAAAGAAGAGAGTTTTCACTTTTCAGGTGGATTGACTGAATTTGTTTCATACCTATCGGAAGGATATGATACAATATTAAAGGAGACAATAAGAGATAGGCAGGAAAAAGGGGATGTCACTCTGGAATATGCCCTACAGTATACAACCTCCAGCAATGAGGTGATGGAAGGCTTTGTGAACAACATAAATACGCCTGAGGGCGGAACCCATATAGGAGGTTTCAAAGCAGGACTGTCAAAAGCAGTTCTTGATTATGCAAGAAAAAAGACTAACATAAAGGGAACCGAGAAAATAATTGGGGACGACATCAGGGAAGGCATAGTTGCAGTAGTTCACGTGAAAATGTTCAATCCTCAGTTTGAAGGACAGACAAAGGCTAAACTTGGAAACAGTGAAATAAAGGGTGTTGTGCAGTCAATTGTTGAAAATTCAATTAAATTTTATCTTGAAAGTTATCCCAATGTGGCAGATGCCATAGTTAAAAGGTCCATAGCAGCGGCTGAGGCAAGAGAAGCCTCAAGGAAGGCAAAGGAACTGGTAAAAAGAAAATCCACTCTGGAAAGTGGAGATTTGCCAGGGAAATTAGCCGATTGCTCTTCCAATGATGTTACAAAAAATGAGTTGTATATAGTTGAGGGAGATTCGGCAGGAGGTTCAACAAAGCAGGCAAGAAATAGAGATTTTCAGGCGGTACTTCCATTAAGGGGAAAGATTCTGAATGTGGAAAAGGCATCAGATGACAAGACATTTAACAATCAGGTGATCCGTGACCTGATAACTGTCATAGGTGTTGGGACCGGCGAAAACATAGATATGAGGCGGTTAAGATATGGAAAAATAATTATTATGACTGATGCAGATGTTGACGGAGCACATATACGTACATTATTGCTGACATTCTTTTACCGACACGCCAAGGAGCTTATTACATCTGGAAATATATTCTTTGCAGAACCTCCACTTTTCAGAGTTCAGAAGGGAGACAAGGTTGCATACGTCTATTCTGAGGAGGAACGGGATAAAATAGTTCAGCAGATGGGTAAAAATGTGATCACGCAAAGATTCAAGGGTCTCGGAGAAATGAATCCAGAGCAACTCTGGGAAACAGCCATGAATCCTGAAACAAGAAGGCTGGTGCGGGTCAGCATAGAGGACGCAGTGGAGGCTGATCACCTATTTTCTATTCTGATGGGCGAAAAGGTTGAACCCAGAAGAAGATTTATTGAAGAGAATGCAAAATATGTTAAGGAAATCGATGTGTAGGTGAAATCTAATGGAATCGAGACCAATTGAAAATGAAATTAAGAAATCCTATTTGGAATACGCCATGAGCGTTATTGTAAGCAGAGCCATACCTGATGTGAGGGATGGCCTTAAACCCGTTCAGAGGAGAATTCTCTATTCAATGTACGAGAATGGATTTACAAGGGATAAGCCCTATAAAAAATCGGCGAGGATAGTAGGAGAGGCTATGGGTAAGTATCACCCCCACGGTGATAGTGCTATCTATGATGCAATGGCAAGAATGGCACAGGAATTCTCTCTCAGATACCCATTGATAGATGGGCAGGGGAACTTTGGTTCAATTGACGGAGATGCCCCTGCGGCAATGAGGTATACAGAAGCCAGGATGAATTCTATCTCTGAATCCATGCTGATTGATATAGATAAAAATACAGTCCCATTTATGATGAATTTTGACGGAACACTCCAGGAACCTGTGTATCTTCCTTCAAGTATTCCGAATCTTCTCATAAATGGTGGATCAGGAATAGCAGTGGGAATGGCCACCAATATGCTTTCGCACAATCTCAATGAAATTGGCGAATCAATAATTGAGACTGTAAAGAATCCTGAAATAACCATTCCTCAGCTTTTGAAAATTGTAAAAGGCCCAGATTTCCCAGGTGGTGGGATAATATGGTTCGATAATGATCTCATATCCGCCTATGAGACAGGAAGAGGAAAGGTGAAATGCAGGGGTGAAGTATCCCTTGATGAGAAGAAGAGAATCATAATTACCAGCCTTCCCTACGGGGTCAACAAGTCAAATTTTCTTGAAAACCTTGTTAAGAAGATCAATAGTGAAATAATTGACGGTATTTCGGACATTAAGGATGAGAGCAACAGAGAAGGTATGAGAATTGTTATCAAGATAAAGGATGAGGAGATGAAAAGTCTCATCGTAAACAGGCTTTATATGCATACAGAACTTGAGCAGAGCATAGGCATCATAAATTTAGTACTGGAAGACAACCAACCAAAGCAGATGAATCTTAAGGAACTGATCACAAGTTATATCAGACACAGGCTCAATATAATCCTTAAGAGAAGTATATTCGATTCAGAGAAGCTGAAGGAGAGAGAGCACATTCTGGAGGGTCTTCATATTGCCCTTTCAAATATAGATCAGGTTATAGAAACAATTAGAAGGAGTAAGGATGGAAACGAAGCAAAGATGCAGCTCATTGAAAAGTTTACTTTAAGCGAGAAGCAGGCTGAAGCTGTACTGGACACAAGGTTACAGAGGTTAACAACCCTTGAAGTGGGAAAGATAGAGAAGGAACTTGATGAGACCAGGAATGAGATTAAACGCCTTGGTGAAATAATCGATTCTGAGGACAAAAGGAAGGAAATTTTAATTGGCGAAGTAAAAGAGATAATGAGAAAATATGGTGACGCAAGAAGAACAAAGGTTGAATTTGGGGAACTTGAAAACATAAGGGATGAGGATGCCATTCCAAGAGAAGAAAGTGTAATAATTCTCACCGAGAAAGGTTTTCTGAAAAGAGTCACCCTTGACGAATACAGATCGCAAAAGAGGGGTGGAAAAGGTGTTCAGACATCGGTAAGAAATGAGGATCAGGTTAAAACCATTGTAAACTGCAGTTCACACGATCCTGTTTTCTTCTTTACAAACACTGGAAAAATGTACTCAATGAAGGCATATGGAATAGAGAGCAAGAGCAGGAAAGGGGTTGGTGTGATAGGTTCCGCTATTTTGAAATTAGGAGAAGGCGAAAAGATTACGGATATGATGAAGGGAAATGAGGACTCATCAGGTTTTCTCATACTTGCCACTAAGAGAGGATTCATTAAGAAGACTCCATTCTCAGAGTTTCAGAATGTGAGAGCAAACGGAATAAGGGCAATAAGCCTTGATGAAGATGATGAACTGTCCTCGGTGTTTTTCATTGATGGAGAGAGGGATATTATTGTAGTTTCAGACTCAGGCAAGGCTGCAAGGTTCAAATCTGAAGAGATGAGACCCACGGGAAGAGCATCAAGGGGTGTAAAATCCATGAAGATAGGGGATAAAGAATATATTTTGAAAGCATTCCCGGTCCAGGAAGGGCAGGATATTCTCACCGTATCGGTCCGTGGGATTGGAAAAAGGACTCCAGAGGCAGATTTCCCAATCCATCACAGAGGATCATCAGGCGTCAAGATCATGAAAATCACGGAAAGGACAGGCAAGGTTGTTGCCGCACTACCTGTTTCTGACGGCGACGGAGTAATCATAATGACCAAAAACGAACAGACAATAAGGATAGAGGTTGATACGGTGAGGGAACTTGGAAGGAACTCTCAGGGTGTAAAGTTGATAGATGTGGATGATGGCGATGAAGTCATTTCAGCAGGGAAGGTCACTTCAGGGGATGATAGATGAAAAAAATATTCATTGCCGGGACTGGTAATGTAGGAAGGAACCTGATTGATCTGATCAATAAGTATCATCCCAATCTCAAGATAGTTGGAATAGAAAATAGGAGAGGCTTGATACAATCAGAAAACCTCACCTTAAAGGATCAAGAAGAGTTTCTTAAGAACCCTCATTCATTTCAAAAGAAAGATATTGATGTTGAATACGAAATTTATGTTGATCTCAGATCTGCAACTCCAGATGGCAAAATGGAGATGGAAACTTACAGGGAACAGTTTGAGAATGGAAAGGATGTTGTAACTGCGAATAAATCAGGCCTATCAAACTACTGGCAGGAAATAATGAAAAGCAAGGAAAATTCTGAAAGAAATATTCTTTATGAAGCTACTGTCGCCGGAGGACTTCCTCTCTTTACAACAATAAGGCATTCAGCCAGTTATTTCAAAATTACCCATTTTCGAGGAATAGTAAATCTTACAAGTAATTACATAATCAAAGGGATAAATTCAGGTCTTTCTATGGAACAAGTGACCAGTGAAGCAAGAAGACTGGGTATTGCAGAGGAGAATATGGATGACGACCTCTCTGGGAAGGACTCAGCAAGAAAAGCAATTATCCTTGCAAACTCACTCTTCGGAATGAATTTACGTCTTAAGGATATAACCTATGGTGGTTTTGACCCCCAAAATACTCTCAAAAGAATGCTTCTGGTTACAATTGATTCCACAAAGGGTTTTTCCCTAAGATCTGGACTTGAAATACTGGATTCAGAGGATCCTTTTCTCTCCATGGGAGGAACAGCAATGGCTGCCGATTTTAAATTTCAGGGTAGAGCAGGAATAAGCATCCATGAAGAGTTTGATGGCCCGGTAGAAACAGCATCAGCGGTTCTTAATGATATTCTCGAGATATAATCCAATGTTTATATAGAGAAGTATCATGCAATATTATGATGCCGTCTAATGATATTTATAAAGAGATCAAACCTGAGGATGGCCTGGACAGGGAATTGATACTTTCCAATTTTAGCGGTTTTCCAATTGAAACTTTCAGCAAAAGATACTCTATGAACATTCCATCAATTATGGTTAAAAGAGACAAGGATATAGGGATGCTATACTATTTCTTCAGGGATACCACCGAAAGGGACCTGGAAATATTTCTTAAAACCTACGGTGCAAGATATGAAGAAGGCATATACACTTTATACGCATCCAGTGCAAATTACCCGGAGTACAATTTTCTTGCAGATATTCTACAAATCCCCTCAGTAGTTCCTGACATTTCCTATATTTTAGATGGTGTTCATTTTTTTCATTTTAGGTTTCATCATTCCGTTACAACACAACTATCCCAACTTCTCATTTCAGAAAAAAGACCCCGCCAACTGATTATAGAAAAAATGGATTCTTACCGGGACAAAAGAAATAACATAGAATGGTTCATAAAGTCCTATAGGCCTTACGTATTCGAATTTCTCTTGAACAACAGTGAATATACAGGAATCAGGGGAAATTATAATGCTGAAATTAAGGGGGTTTGTACCTCCAGTATCAGGAGGGTGGTGTTCTATGGAAATCCAGAAGGTATAAATAATGCAACTAAAATTGACATCAACCTAATGGAAGGAGATTTCAACCTTCAATTCCTTGATCTTCTATATGGGAAATTTAATGGTGTAAGATTGCCCATATACAGCAATCTTCTTACTGCACGGGATGGTAAGATTGCATCAAGAATAATTGTGCCTGAAATGTACAAGAGAAATCTTATAGAAAGGCTCAAAGAAGCGGATATGGGGAGCTACGAAATTGAAATAACAAGGGCAGAAATGTATGAAAAAATAACTGAATGTACATTTCCAAGAATCATTTAACCGCAAGAGCCTGAGAGGCTTCCCTTTTGAACTTCTCCACGTAATCAAGGTGTTGTTTGAAATTGAAACCACCAGGAAGGAAATTGTCCCCAATCCCTTCACTGAATTCATCTATAAGTTTTTCATCTTTTGTTAAAATCATAATGGATGGCCCAGTATCTGCTGTAAAATAAAAGCCATCGTGTTTTTCCTTGAACTTTATGGCCTTCTCAAGGATCCTTAAACTTTCAGGCGTCTGAATCATTAGTCCAGAGGAAAGGAGTACAGAATTCAGACTTAACATGTCAACAGTGGACCTCTGTAACAGGTCATCGAGATCGAATGACTTCTTCATATTCTTGCGAATAAACTTATATTTTTCGTTGACCCATGAGTCGTAAAATGGTGATTCTATAGCTTTGACATGGGCACTATCTGTTGGTGACTGGTTATTCTTCGGAAATATGCCGTATTTGATTTCTTCCGGTCTGTCCTTAATTTTAAGGGCAAAGCAATCGTCCTTCCTCATTCCCGGGTATGAAAGCCACATTGATATTCCGTCAAACACCGCTCTTGTTCCTGATCCGGAAACGTATCTTGCGTACCGTGATTGCAGAGCCAGGTCCTTATCGGCCTCCCCATTGAATGCACAGGATATGAGTGATTTACTAACTGCAGAAGCTACAGCAGAAGATTCGCTCATCCCCTTTGACTTTTCATATCTTCTGTATCTTTTTATATAAAAACCGAAGCTTCCACTTATGGAGTAATCTTTCTTGAATTTACTAAGAGCAAATTCAGCCTTTTTAGTATATGTCTCACTCGTTTCATCATCCAAAATCACTTTATCCTGCCCAGGATTTTTCGAATATACACAAGCGGAAAGGCAGAATGAGAAATCGGTGTTGAATGATATTGAGGGGTTATAAGCTATTCTTTCGTCTTTGTCGTAATAGCCAAGAAATTTCTCAAAGGCTTTGATTGGGTACGAATGGGAATACCATATCCTTCCCTCCTCCGGATCCGCTTCATATTTTCCTGGGATTATCAGCAAATCTTCCCTTTCCAGGAATCTTTGAATTTCCTGACCGTATTTTTTGAATCTGGAATTTCTCATCCATTTACTCTCCTTCTAGTGCCACCATGTTTACACCATTTATAGAATTTTTTCATCATTCCGTCTCATCACACTTCTTTAAAGGCGATTTTTGACATTATAGGTCTGCTTAAGATCCGATAACTGATTTTGACTCAAAGAAGTATTGCCTGTTCATAGATTTCATCCTTCTTATTGGAATTACATCATTATATGATATATTTTCATTCTCATTTCTCTCTTGACTCACATGAAAGTCCGATGAATCATCATTCCTTGTGCTTTTCAATAAAATGCAATATAACCAGAAATTTCTAAAAGAACCTATTATGAGACTCATTTGAAACGATTTCAAACCTAATATAAAGCGGGCCCGCCGGGATTCGAACCCGGGTCTTCGGCTTCGAAGGCCATTAGGATATCCTAGCTACCCCACGGACCCATTTATTGAAGGTTTAATTCTTAAGCCCTTATTATCTTCTCTATCCTTTCCAGGTCAGTCTCTCTTTCATCTCTTTTTTCAACCATGCATTTCGTTATCAGTTCGTACAACGGCATCCCTCTGAACCTCTCTATACTTTTTACGTCCTTTTTTATCTTTTCAGGTTTCCTGGACGTAAGTGCAAAGAATGCAAGGGCTCCAAGGGAATAAATATCAGAATCGATGTATGATATCCCCTCCCTAAGCTGCTCAGGGGCAGAATAACCTTCCGTTCCAATCTTACTTCCCTTTATCCTTATCATATCTGTGTCAGATGACATCCTTATGGATGTACTGAAGTCTATAATTTTAGGGGTACCATCTGGCTCAATAATGATATTTGTGCTACTTAGGTCTCTGTGGACTATTCTGTATTTTCTAAGGTATTTGAGCGCACTTAGCATTTTTGAGGAAAGGCTCAACCCCACCTCATATCCGTAATCTTTCTCTTCAACATACTGTTTGAGACTTATGCCCTCCACCTTTTCCATAACCAGAAATGGTTTTGACTGGTACTGCCCACTGTCAACATATCTCACAATATTGGGATGAATCAGAAGTTTCAAATTTTCAATTTCATTAATTACCTGATCGTTAAGTGGGTCATCTCTGTTTGGCGCGAAATTCTTTGGTATTTTCACAACTACATTTCTTCCCTGTGAATCAAAGCCTTCCAGTATATCGCCCATTCCCCCACTCGTAAGAAACCTCTCTATTTTATATGTATCACGAAATCCGGCAATGCTCTCTATCTTATTCTCCATTGACACTCCATTACATCATCATAAATTTGATTATCGTTTCATTCACAAATATTCTTCTTTACCAAAGTGAAAAACATACTTTCTTCCATCAATTCAACTGACGCAGGTAAAAAATGGAGATAGTGAAGGGTGGACATGTAAGATTGGGGCATTAAGCAAAGGCACTTGCAGATAGTTTCATCAAAATGTAACTCCCACTCACAGAATAAGGTTAAAAGTAAGATAAAATCAATTCAAGATATGGTATAAAACGAATTCCGATCAAGGAAGAGTGAAGTCTAAAGAATCTATGGACATAGATAATTTCGAAAATATTATGGGAATTTTCCGAAAGCCTTCACTGAATAATAAGCATCCAGTAGTTTAGTAAATCATTTTGCTGATTTCAATGATATAAGCCACTGCTATATATTCATCCCATATTTCTCCGATATAAGATCGATTTTGAGATGATATAACATATATATCTTCAGCACATCATGAATTATGGCATACGAAAATTTGTTTAATTTTGCGAGAGAGGCCGAGGCAATACTCATAGTTAATGGAGGGGAAAACTCTCTTGATAAGACATTCAGATATATCACTCAATCAAAAGGTGGTCTCTTCGAAGGCTCTTTTATAGTGGCAACATCTAAAAATGCCACCATATATACTTCTGTACTTGAAGAGGAAACAGCCAGAAGCACTGGACTTGATGTTCAAATATTCCACAGCAGAAAGGAGTATGAAGAGATGATGAAAAATGCTCTTCAAAATGTTAATACGGTAGGTCTGAATTATTCATCGTTATCCTTAGAAAGCTATAAAAATCTTCTCAGAATAATACCCGATAAGGAATTTGTAGATGTTTCAGTTTCAATACTCGAATCAAGAAAGATCAAAGATAAAAGGGAAATCAACAATCTGAAGGAAGCTGCAAAGATTGCAAGTGAATCCATAGAGAAGGTTTATGATGCCCTCAAAGAGGGAATGACAGAGAAAGAGGTAGCATCCCTTGTCGTTTATGAAATGATGAAAAATGGTGCAGATGGGCCATCTTTCTCGACCATTGTTGCCTTTGGTGAGAACTCTTCACAACCCCATTACTCTCCAGGGGAAAGGAAATTGAAAAAGGGTGATGTTGTGTTGATAGATTACGGGGCATTGTATAATGGATATTGCTCAGATGTAACCAGAACTGCATCCTTCGGTAAGGCCAATTCGGAAGTTGCGGAGGTTTATTCCATAGTTTACAGAGCACAGCAAGAATCGATGAAAATTATAAAAGAAAATGTAAACGGGAAAGAGGTTGATTTGAAGGCAAGAAATGTGATAGACTCCACAAAATATAAGGATACATTCATTCACTCTCTTGGCCATGGCATCGGTCTTGATGTTCATGATCATTCTGCACTTTCACCTAATTTGGATTTCCCTCTGAAAGAGAATATGGTTGTCACTGATGAGCCTGGAATATACATGCCTGGTAAATTTGGCGTAAGAATCGAAGACGATGTAATTGTGAAGAAGGACGGCTTTGAGTTGATTTCCGGGGGAGCATCTAAAGAGATAAGGGAAGTTTGATGTCCTTAGACACATTCCGTCCTGAGGTTTATTCAAAAAGTCACATAGTCGCATCATCAAGCATTCTTTCATCTCTTTCCGGAAACAGAATATTGAACGATGGTGGGAATGTTGCAGATGCTGCCATATCGACAAGTGCTGTATTATGCGTAGTGCAGAATAACCTATGCGGATTGGGGGGAGATGGCTTCATTCTAGGGAGAGTAAAAGACCACATTTTCGTTATTAATGGTTCTGGAAAATCTTCTCACAATGTCTCTATAGATTACTATAAAAACCTTGGTTTTGAATCCATACCTCGACATGGAGAAATGAGTGCCATAAATGTTCCAGGTCTTGTTAAATCGTGGATCGACCTCTGGAAAAACTATGGGTCAATGGATTTTAAGGATCTTTTGAGGGATGCCATATATTATGCTGAAGAGGGTTTCCCGGTAACTTTAAATTACGTGGATTCAATAAAAAGATCAATTCCTTATTCAAAAGATAGGGAATGGCTGGCAACTTATAAATATGGAGAGATTAAACCAGGTGATATATTCAGGCAGGGTAATTTGGGAAAAACTCTCAGGGCTATTTCAGAAGACTCTGATTCCTTTTATAATGGATACCTCGCGGATAAAATAACAGAAGGTTTCGCAGATAAAAATATTATAATGGATGACTACGATCTAAAGAATCACAGAAATCTTATTCAGGAGCCCATGAAACTCAATTATGGTGATTGCACAATTTATGAAACACCTCCAAATAGTCAGGGTTCAACGGTTTTGGCATGGTTAAAGTTGTATCAGGATTCCGGTGCCAATGATTTGACCGAATTCTATAGATCCGGGCTTGAAGCTATGGAATTCAGGAGGAATTTCATCGGTGATCCGGAGAGGTACAGTTTGGACAACGACACAATCATTAGTGGCAAATGGAGAAGAAAGGATGAAAGAGTAGGATCATTCAGGGAAAAGGATGATGGAGACACAACATATTTCACAGTTGGAGATAAAAATGGTGAAATAATTTCCATGATACAGAGTAATTACCTGGGTTTTGGATCGCTGGTGATGCCAACAGGCACTGGATTCACCCTTCAGAATCGAGGTTCATATTTCAGTCTGGATCCTCATTCCAGGAATTCCCTTGAGCCTGAAAAGAGGACTTTTCACACCTTGTCTGCAAGTATAGGTCTCAAAGATAGGAACCCATTTTTTTCCTTGGGGACAATGGGTGGTGATATTCAGCCTCAAGTCCACGCTTTATTGATTGATCATATAACCAACAATATTAAGGCTCAAAAGAGTATAGAACTGCCAAGAGCTGTATTTCCTGGAACAATTTACGAGCAAAATGATACACTTTACTACGAAAGAGGTTTCAAAGGAGTGAATCGATTGAAGGACCTTTTTAAAAATGTGAAAGAATTGGAATACGGAGATCATCTGTTCGGCCATTCTCAGGTATTAGTATATCTGGACTCAGGGGTGATTAATGGAGGCGCAGATTTAAGGGGGGATGGTTTTGCAATCCCGGGGGTGTGAATTTTGGAAGTTCTAGGCCCAATGGAAGATAAGGTCAGAGAGGTCACTCAGGGATTCTCTGATATGTTCGGGGAAACATCAGAAATAATTGACCAGATAATTCAGTTTCTCAAGAAAATATTGGACAAAGGGGCATACCCAAAAAGCAACCTTTTTGATCTCACCAGAAATGAATGGAAGATAAACACGGCTCTTACACTCTGGATATTAAGAGTGATAGATGTTGATTCTTTTACATCAAGAGCCATATACAATATAAGGGACAGCATGGAAGAATCGCTGTCAAAGACAAGTGCTGAAGAACTTTCAATCGTGGCAGAAAGACTGGGAATCCCTATGGAATATTCATCTTCTGGAAATTACTATATTTCAAGAGTGCCAATCTTCACAAAATCTTGTTCAAGGATAAGTGGAAGTAATTTCAGACTTGTATATCAGTCTTTTAAGGACAACGGGGTACTGTCAAACAAGAACAAGATTGACAAAATAATCAGGGAATATGCAGTTCTATTGATGAAAGATACTATTGAGGAAATAGATAGAGAAATTGCGGTTAAATATTTCGATTATTACCTTCATGATTTGGAAGCCATCAGGGAGAATGCAAAAAAATTACTAACTCCTGTGGATCTGGGTGATGTTGACATCTCGGCATTTCCGCCATGTATTCTTCATTTTATATCAGATGCGAAGAATGGCGTGAATATACCTCACATGGGAAGATTTGCAATGGTATCTTTTCTAAGTAAGGTTGGTATGCCTGAGGAGGACATAATGAAAATATTTTCGTCTGTGCCTGACTTCAGTAGAAAAATTACAGAATATCAAGTAAAACATATTCTTGGTGAAATCTCCGGGATAAAGTATATTCCGCCAAAATGTGAAACCCTTCGCTCAAATCATCTATGTTATATGGATGACGATCCAATATGCAATTCACCTAAAATGAAGCATCCATTAAGTTATTACAGAATCAAAAAACAAAATTCAAAGAAAAGCGCTTAATAATTTCATTGTATGTATAATAATAAAAAAATAATCTCTAAAGCAAGAGATCAAAACAAATCAGATTGCATCAAGTTACAATTGGTGCGCGTAGCTAATTTTTTTCAAAGCATTTAGAGTCTTCTTTCAATAATCTTTATGAGAGTACTCTTTTTTATATTTGCATCTATGTTGTATATTTTACATTTCTCATATGGAACGCGGGGATACCTTCCATCCCTTACTTCGTATAAAACCTTCAACTGCCTCAATATTTCATTCAATTTTTCATCAGAAAATTTTTTGGCCGCCTCAACATTTACCTTTCTTCCAAGGCGTTTGCTTATCTTTGGATTAAAATATTGTGAATATAAGGTTATCTTCATACGAGCACTGCGTTAATAACCCCATCCTGACCTGGCCTTGATGTTATTCTGGCCATACCGACCTCAGTTTCAATCAAGGTGCCCTTATTCATTATGTTTCTCTGGACAAAATGGGGATTTGCCGGATTTTCTTTAACAGTCACTATCTTTGTTCTTACGGTTTTCTTCTCCTTGGGGTTATACACATTAGCAACACTGTCGTTCAAAGCAGCAACCTTTACGTTTCCACCTCTGACTCTTAAAACCTTTCTTTGTGGTGCGTTTATTCTTGTGAGCGTTGGCTCCCTTCCTATCTCGGATCTTCTTTTTGACCTGAAATCTTTATATTTTCCGCCTGTGAACTTTGTCGATGTTCTTCCCTGAAATCTTCCCAATTTAACACCTGTGTAAAGGGAATGTATGCATTATCTTAAATCTTTTGGATTTTAAGTGCTGTCAATCATTTTTAATTTTCTTAATGTTAAAAACACAGGTATTTTTCCCATTTGTTTGCCTGTGAGAGTTTTCAACATCAGCATTCAAAAGGGACTCAAACAATCTCCTTTCAAGTTCACATGCTACTGGAAAAATAGATGAAACTCTGAAAATGGGGCAGTTATATTCAACAAGATTGTAATTATCTGAGGGATTTTGCTTTACCTCTGGCATATATCCGTCCCTCTCCCTCAACTCCCTCAGGATGTTAAGTTTGTCCTCGAAAGTTTTTCCCTGGAATTGTTTATATACTTGTGAGTAGAGCAATTCATATCTTTGCCTCAGGAACTGCTCCGCAATTTCATTTTGTTTCATTCTTTTCATGAACTCAAGAAGATCCACAAGAATCCTTTCCGACCCTGCATTTTCAGATGGCATGTTTGAATCAGATGTTAAAGAAAAGACGTAGGCAGGTCTACCCATATGAAGTTTTTTTACTCTTCTCTCTATCTTACCCTGCGCCTCAAGTTTGTTGATCCATTTCAAAGCCCCCATTTTTGACATCCCAAGTTGAATGCTAATCTGATTCAGTGTGGAAGGACCATTCTTTCTCAGTATAACGTAAAGTTTTCTCTCCGCACTATAAGACCCTTCATTTTCCATTATGCCATATAAATCTGCACTTTATAAACTTTATAAATTGAATTATTTATAATGTCTTTCAAATGAAAGGTTATGGAAAAATATATTTATGCTGCTTTTTCAAAGACCTTCATAATAATAGGAAATTTCTCGACTGAAATCTATCTATCGTACTTTTTCTCCAGATCAATCCTGTCTATTGACTATTTCGCATTGAGTGATTTTACAGGACTTTTATTAGGTATTGCAGTGCAGATTCCTCTGGGAAGATTTCTGGATTCTAAAAATAAGAAAAACATTCTAATTCTAAATCAGATCATATTATCATCATTTTTGATCTCTGCCTATTTAATTTTTGATTTTTCAAGGCTTATAATTATGTATGTAGTATCAATTGTGCTTGGGCTATTCAGTGGTGTATCATACAGCACCACAAACTCCATTCTCAGGCATCTTTCGGATGGCATGAACACATCTAAAATCAATGGCTATTCTGAAATTTTCGGTCAATTGCCCTCCATTTTTGGCGGTATTATGTTCCTTTTGATATCCGGTTTTATCAATTTCAGGTCTTCCTTCATTATTTCATCTTTAATTGACCTCAGTTCCATTTTTCTTATATTATTCATTCCCTATGATCCTTCAATTCACCTTACCGCGGTTTCATCGTTGCAGAAGTCTAATAAAACAGAGACTGGGAAAGGTTTTAAAATTTCAAATTATGGTTCCCTTACCTTATTTGCGATCATAATGAATATTCCATTTATTATGGTTGTCACGGGCAATTTCCTTTACCCAATTTACATTGTCATGAAATTGCACAGAGGAGCGAATTTCATAGCAATTGAAGGATCCATTTATGCATTCAGTGCGCTTTTCTCAGGCATTATATTTCCAAAAATACAGCCGCATCTTGATAAAAGGAAATTGTACATGCTGCCTTTCTCAATATTTTCCATTGGAATTTTTGGGATTGCAATCACTAAATCGCCATTCATATTCCTTTCAATGTCCATATTCTTGGGTCTTGGAAACGGAAGCTCAAGAATACTAAGAAACACAATGATAATGAGAAATGTGGAAAATCGATTCATCGGTAGGTACAACACTAGGATATCCTCTTTTGTATATCTCATGAGAGCAATATTCCTACTTTTCTATTTTTTGTCTGTTGTCTGTATCTCCGTAAGGTTTGCAATATATGTCAATTGTTTAACCGTAAGTTTTCTTCTACTGATTTTGTACAGGTTGAATTTTCAGGAAAATAAAATTAAAATTGGTATTTTGCAGGAAAATTGATCCTATTTTTAGTACGTAATTATATCCCTGATCTGATGTTCTTGTATATTCTCAAAGAAATCCCAAAGAATATGAGCATTGCAATCAAAAGCACTCCCGAGAAATATAGGGAGGAGGAATTTACTCCTGATATGAATGAACTTCTAAGTATATTTGAAATGAAACTTAAGGGATTTGCCCCTGCAATAACCTGTAACCACTCTGGTGTCTGGCTTGTTATAGGGTAAAACGCAGTGCTTGCAAAGTCCAGCAGGAAGAAGAGAAGTATGGTGATAGTATTATACGCCTGCATGGACTTTGCCAGACCTGAAATTATAAGAAAGATGGATGAAAAGAGCATTGTACCAACAATCATCGTCAAGACGAACAATCCAACTCCAGCAAGGGTAATTTTAAATTGAACAGGGATTGTAAAGGCGAAAGCGATCATTATGGCAGAACCTATTAGAGAAAATAAAATTGAAACAAATATGATACCAAGTAAATACTCTGATCTTCTGAAAGGACCAACCATGATCTGCTCGAACATACCCCATCTTCTGTCAGACCACAGCATGCTTCCTCCCACATTTCCCGCTGTAAATGCCTGGAGTGCAATAATTCCTGGGGCTAAAAATGTGGTATATTTAACATTAACACCGTTATATACGAGGCTTAACCCACCATTGGGATCTATGCCCTGAAACATAAAACCCATCACAAAGAGGTATAATGTCGGTAATCCAAGCATAAAAATAAGCGTTCCAGGATCAATGTTTACAATGATATTCCTTATGGTCAATCTAACAAATGCAGGCATTTTCATTTTTGTACCACCTTCATGAATACTTCATCCAGCGTTGGATTATCTATTGAGACGTTTTCAATGGAAATGTTCATCTTAGATACGGAATCAAGAATTTCTGGTAGATTTCGATCTATTTTTTTACCAAGGATGTTTATCACGTTCTCTCTTACTTCAATCTCCTCTATATTGAAAGCATCAAGAGACTTTTTTATTTCTTCAATCCTTGTTGACAGATCATGGTCTGAAGTAACTTTTAATGTCCTAAGTGTCCCAAACTTGTGTTTCAGTTCATCAGATGTTCCTTCAGCAACTATAATTCCATCATTTATTATACCAATCCTGTCACATATCATATCTGCTTCTTCAAGATTCTGTGTTGTAAACAAAACTGTCAAACCCATTGAAGCCCTTTCCCTGATGTAATTTAATATCTTTCTTCTCATTATTGGATCTAGTCCAACAGTGGGCTCATCTAAAAATAGGACTTTCATATCGTGCATGAACTCTCTGGCCACCTGGACTCTCTTTTTTTGTCCTCCACTCAGGTCATACATCCTCTTTTTTCTCATCTCCTGAAGTCCAAATAAGTCCAGAAGTTGTTCCATCCTCTCTTTAATCTGGGATTTTGGGACTTCCCATAGCATACCGGTAATTTTAAAATTATTCTCAACTGAGGTGAAATCAAAGGATTCTTCCTGCTGTACAACACCTATTGCCCTTCGTACCTTTGCCCCCTCTCTTCTGATATCATAGCCGCTTATAGTGACCTCCCCACTGTCAAACCCTATGAGGGTAGTCATGATTTTTATTGAGGTTGATTTTCCAGCCCCATTTTTTCCAAGCAATCCATATATTTCTCCCTTTTTAACGTGAAATGTAAGTCCGTTTAGAGCCATCTTTCTTCCATCGTAGCTCTTTCTAAGATCTTTTACTTCGATCTCATAATCCATTGACCCATTAGGTGACATTAGGTTGCAATGTTTACATCGTTATATAAATTTCCCAAATTCTCAATTGATATTTAGACTCATCAAACCTTTGTGTGGTTTTCTTTGGACTTGACAAATTTGCATAATATTCAATAACTTATTTTGCAGTGAAAAAGTATTGTTTGCTCACAGATTCCATTCTTATTTTTAGAAATACTGTATTATTTGTTTTATTTTCATTCTTTTGTCATGGTTAATTAATTCGAAAAGCCAATAAAACAATACAAATTTTCAATAGATTTGAGTTTAGTATATTTTCTATTCAAATCTTGAGAATCTATTCTTTGAATAGCATGATCGCCTAATCAAAACTGCCGTTTTTATCTTTAAAATTAATTTTAAAAATCGTCTGTGCTATAATAATACCACATTGCGAAAAATGATTCCTTTAAGAAGATAGTATCCCGAATTTTGTGTAAGTACAAATGAAATGACTCCATCAACAATGGATAAATTTCATGAAACATAAAAGGATGCCTCCTAAGAACAACCAAAGGAGGCAATGAATAATGGAAGAGTTTGATAAAAAGATATCGGAAATTGTAAGGAAGACAGTGAAGGAGTTCATGGAATCTCTCATGAAGGGAGAGATAGAGGCATTCCTTGAAGAGAATAAGGGATCAAGGAATGGATATTATGAGAGAGACCTAGGAACAAGATACGGAAAGATCAATGATCTGAAGATTCCAAGAGATCGAAATAACGAATTCCAGACAGCTCTATTTGAGAAATACCAGAGGAATGTTGGTATTGATGAGCCTGTTGTATCCATGTATTCAAAGGGAATATCAACAAGGAAGATGG
>NZ_JBLSDF010000020.1:0-33227 GCF_052315355.1 Cuniculiplasma thermophilum | reverse complement strand
TAGCTATGAAGATTTACATGAAATACAAGGGAAATCTGGATAAATAGAACTTGAAAATGCTGTTATTGTTCATATTGCAATGAAAATCACGAACTACAGAACGAAGATAGCAGAATTAGGGTGGTTATTCGAAATCCTCTGTAGTGTTTTTTGCTAGGTTATCAGAATTTCTAATAAATTTATACACAGTAAAGGATTCTTAATTATTACATAAATGCGCCAACATAAAAAGATTTAGATTGTAAAATCAATTTTATTAACGCATAAACAGGTCAGAATCTATCATCTTTTTCAACTGGTCCAGATTCTGTGGGGAGAACACCCCGTATTCAGTTATAAAGCCGGTTACGTATTTTGCAGGCGTTACGTCAAAAGCCGGATTCCTAGCCTTGCTATTTTCCGGCCCAATTGATTTTCCGTTTACTGTCAGCACTTCTTCCTGATCCCTTTCTTCGATTGGTATTTGATCCCCTGACTTTAGGCTGAAATCAAATGTGGTTCCAGGTGCAGCAACGTAAAATGGTACGTTGTTTTCCTTGGCAAGAACTGCTTTTTCATACGTTCCAATTTTATTTGCAAAATCTCCATTTGCACATATCCTATCTGCACCCACTATTGCCATATTGACTTCACCCTTTCTCATAAAATATCCGGCTGCGTTGTCTGCAATTATGGCGTGATCTATTCCTTCTTGTCCTAATTCCCATGCCGTAAGCTTAGCTCCTTGAAGTCTAGGCCTGGTCTCGTCAACAAATACAAATATGTTCTTTCCCGACTCCTTTGCAACTCTCATGGGTGCCAGGGCAGTACCCCAATCGACAACAGCAAGTGCTCCAGCGTTGCAGTGAGTTAATATTTTACTATTATTCTGAATGAATTCATTCCCATATTCACCTATTTTTTTACATCTTCCACTCACTTCCATGGAATATCTTTCAGCTGCATTCAATTCAAAATTATTTTTTTTCATATAATCAATTGCCTTAAACAGATCGTATGCGGTAGGTCTTGTGGAACCTATTTTCTCCACTGCCTTATTCATATCTTCACCATTTATTTTGGCCATTGCCAGACCATAGGCTGCCGTAACTCCTATCGCCGGGGCTCCTCTAACAACCATATGCTTTATTGCATAGGCGATATCGTCAGAATTCTTTGCGTCAAAAATTTCAACCTTTTCTGGGAGTTTTCTCTGCTCGATCATTCTTACCATATTGTTTTCAAACCAGACTGCTCTCAGTTTTCTTTCGTTTCCATCAACTGTTATTTTCATTGAAACCATACATAAATTTCTTTAACATATTAAACGATATTCCATTTCCAAGTTTCTAGGAATGAAATTGCTTATAGAAAAAAAATCTCAAATGGATGATCAATTTAGCATAAAACATAAAAATATAAATAACAAACATAATGCCTCCATCAAGCAATAATGATCATTAGGGAACTTTAAAAAGAATGTTTATATTTCAAAAAGATATTCACTGTGCCGGCAAAAAAATGGGCCCATAGCTCAGCTAGGTAGAGCATCTGGCTTTTAACCAGAGGGTCAGGGGTTCGAATCCCCTTGGGCCCGTAAAGGTGATAAAAATGAGTAAATTCAATGTGTTGCACCACGACTTGGTACCTGAGCATGATTTAGTGGATGAGAAGATGGAGGGGGAACTTCTAAAAAAGTTAAATACACAGAAAGATTTTTTACCTAAAATAAGCATTAAGGATCCTGCTATTGAAGCTTTATCGGAGATTTATGGAGAAATTAAACCTGGACGGATTATTAAAATTACAAGAAAAGTATCCAGAGATGATAAAACAGTCGGTATTACGGAATATTATAGGGTTGTTAGTAACGAGGTTATGAGATGAAGGAAATTATTGAATCGTATTTTAAAAATGAGAGCATTGTTGGTGATCAGATAGAGTCTATGAACACGTTTATTGCGTCTATAGACAATCCAGACAGTGTGATGCAAAGAATTGTTGATGAGACAAAAATATCTGACGATGATGAACCGGGAGTTATAGTTCTTGATTCCACTAAGACTGGTGGGAAGGATATAAGAATATATTTTGGGAGACCTAAGGAAAAGGGGAAATATTACGGGCAGCCAACTGTGTGGATTGACACACCAGAAATTAAGGAAGCATCAGGTGCGACAAATCAAATTACTCCTCAAGAGGCAAGAATCAGGGATTTAAATTACACTGCTCCAATAAACCTCAGACTAAAGGTTGTGGAAGATGGGGTAGAATCAACACCCGAAACCATAAAAATTGGGGAAATGCCAGTAATGGTAAGAACAAAGGCATGCACCCTTTATGGTTCAAATCTCGATAAATATATAGAAAAAAATAACGGACCAATCAATGGAACGAGA
The DNA here is from genome assembly GCF_052315355.1 of Cuniculiplasma thermophilum. Taxonomy (NCBI): domain Archaea; kingdom Methanobacteriati; phylum Thermoplasmatota; class Thermoplasmata; order Thermoplasmatales; family Cuniculiplasmataceae; genus Cuniculiplasma; species Cuniculiplasma thermophilum. The sequence continues at coordinate 30,849 of NZ_JBLSDF010000020.1, read as the reverse complement.
AAAGAGAAACTTCAGTACGTTGGAGAGGATCCAAATGATTCTGGTGGTTATTTCATTATAAGCGGCAGTGAGAGGGTTATTGTTTCTCTGGAAGACCTTGCCCCTAACAAGATCCTTGTAGAGTATGAAGAAAAATATGAAACAAAGACTGAGGTAGCCAAGGTATTCTCTCAGGCTGGAGGATACAGAGCCATGACATCTCTTGAAAAATCCAGAGATGGAGATATAAATGTAAATATACCCACGATCTCCGGAGCAATACCCATAGTTATTCTGATGAAAGCCCTTGGCATGGAAAGGGATAAAGATATCCATGATGCAATTCACTCCACTGACGAAATGGACCCCATAATTTTCTACAACATTGAGGCCTCGAGGGATGCAAAATACCTTGCACCAAATGGAGTTGTAACACAGGAAGATGCAATAAATTATCTGGAAAAGAGATTTGCGGCTGGTCAGGCAAAGGACTTCAGGGAAAAGAAAATTTCACAAATAGTCGATAAATTATTGTTACCACACCTTGGTGATACAAAAGACGATAGAATTAAGAAGGCTTTATACCTGGGCAGAATGGCCAGAGCACTTCTGGAACTGAACCTTGGAATAAGAAAAGTTGACGACAAGGATCATCTTGCAAACAAAAGAGTTAAGCTGGCTGGAGATCTTATGGACGAACTCTTCAGAAACGCATTTCAGTCAGTAATGAAGGATTTAAAATATCAATTGGAAAAAACATATAACAGAAAGAAAGGGTTAAGAATAAAACCAGCTGTGAGGCAGGATTTGTTAACGCAAAAAATTATCCATGCAATGTCTACCGGAAACTGGATCGGAGGAAGAACTGGCGTGTCGCAGCTCCTTGACAGGGTTTCCAATGTGAGTACCATATCACATTTGAGAAGAATAATATCTCCTTTAACAAGATCACAGCCCCATTTTGAGGCAAGGGACCTTCATCCTACGCAGTGGGGAAGAATATGCCCTAATGAAACACCTGAAGGTCAAAACTGTGGCCTGGTTAAGAATGAAGCTCTGATGATTAATGTATCAAAGGGAATTGATACAATTGATGTTTTGGAATTCTTGAGAGACAGGGGTATGAGAGAGCCTTCAAAGGAAGAAGAAAATGTTGGAAGAGTGTATCTTAACGGAGACTTTGTTGGTTATCATCCAGACCCAAATGGCCTTACTATGGAAGTGAGAAAAGCAAGAAGAAGAGGAGACATCTCAGACGAGGTCAATATTAGATTTGATACGGCCAACAAGGAAGTAATAATTAACTGTGACAGGGGTAGAATTAGAAGACCATTGCTTGTGGTGGAAAATGGTAAAGTTGCAGTCACAAGGGATATCCTTGAAAGAATTAGATTAGGAGAGATACAGGTAAGGGATCTTACAAGAATAGGAGTTCTTGAATGGATAGATGCTGAGGAAGAGGAAGATCTCTATGTGGCACTTTATGCCTATGATTTCCCTGAGAGGTGCCCTTCGTGTGGAACAGTGCTGTACAGGTCAATAGTTGAGTGGATCAACGAAGGTGAGGATAATATTAAACTGATGTGCCAGAAATGCGGAGGAGTTTTCGAAGGTGAGTCAAGAATAACGAAGGAACATACTCACTTAGAAATAGATCCGTCGATGATTTTGGGAGTTACAGCTTCCATGATTCCATATCCTGAGCATAATTCATCACCTAGGATTACTATGGCCTCTGCTATGACAAAACAGTCCATTGGGCTTTCTGCTACAAACTTTAGAATAAGAACAGATACAAGGGGCCACTTTATGCATTATCCTCAGGTACCGCTGGTAAAAACACAGGTTATGGATTATGTGAAGTATGAGAAAAGGCCTGCAGGTCAAAACTTTGTAGTCGCCATTGTTTCTTATCAGGGATACAACATTCAGGATGCCATAGTTTTCAACAAGGCAGCTGTCCAGAGAGGTCTTGGAAGAAGCAATTTCTTCAGAACCTATAAGGCTGAAGAGAGAAGATATCCGGGAGGAGATGAGGATAAATTTGGAATTCCACCACACGATGTAATGGGTGCAAGGATGGAAAACTTCTACAGAGAGCTTGATCAGGATGGAATTATAAATCCTGAAGCTTACGTACAGGGTTCAGATGTGCTTGTTGGTAAGACATCTCCTCCGAGATTTTCAGGTGAAGATAGTGACAGACTAGGGCCTCAAAGAAGAAGAGAATCCTCAATTACAATGAGACCAAATGAAAGCGGTTATGTTGATAACGTTATACTCACAGTATCAGAAAGTAACAGCAAGATAGTTAAAATAAGAGTAAGGAGTGACAGAAGGCCTGAACTTGGTGATAAATTTGCATCGAGACACGGACAGAAAGGCGTCATAGGAGCCTTGGTTCCACAGGAAGATATGCCATTCACGGAAAGTGGTACAATCCCAGATATTCTGATAAATCCTCATGCAATTCCTTCAAGAATGACAATTGGTCATATACTAGAAATGATTGGCGGAAAAGTTTCTTCCATGAGGGGAAGTCAGGTTGATGGTACTATCTTTAAGGGAGAACCTGAAAACTCACTAAGGGAGGAACTTTTGAAGTATGGATTTAGATATGATTGCACTGAAACAATGTATGACGGAATCACAGGAAAGAAACTTGAGGCTGAAATATTTACAGGTGTAATATACTACCAGAAATTGCATCACATGGTTGCAGGAAAGTTCCATGCAAGATCCAGAGGTCCTGTACAGATACTTACAAGACAACCTACGGAAGGTAGATCAAGGCAGGGAGGATTAAGATTTGGTGAAATGGAGAGGGATACACTCATTGCTCATGGCGCCGCAATGGTAATAAAGGACAGACTTCTTGACCAGAGTGATGGTACAATTCTATATGTCTGTGGAAATCAATCATGCGGACATATTGCAATTCTTGATAGAAGAAAAGGGACTTTGAGATGCCCAGTTTGCGGAAACACTGGGAATATCCATCCCATTGAAACCAGCTATGCATTCAAACTGATGAGAGATGAATTGATGTCAATGGGTGTTATGATGAGATTGATTCTTGGTGATCTTAAATGAATAGTTTTATTTCTAAAAGAATAAATAAGATACAGTTTGCGCTTCTTTCACCTGACGAATTTAGAAGAATGTCGCAGGTGAAAGTTATAAATGCCGACACGAATGGAGACGATGGTTTTCCCATTGAGAAAGGTCTTTTGGATACTCATATGGGAGTTACCGAGCCGGGACTTAAATGCGCAACATGTGGGGGAAAAGTAGATGAGTGCCCAGGGCACTTTGGTCATATTGAACTGGCCATGCCTGTTGTCCATGTTGAATTTGTAAAGGAAATTAAGATGTTCCTTGATGCCACCTGCAAAAGATGCTCACGTATTAAACTGACAAATGAAGAGATGGAGACATACAGAAAAAGACTTACAGAGAAACCACTGGAAGATTATGACCCGGAGTACCTTACAGTTATGATCAAAAGGATTACAGACCAGGCCATAAAGAGAAATGTGTGCCCCCACTGTGGTGAGAAAAATCCAAATATTATACTGGACAAGCCTACCACATTCAGGGAGGGGGAAATCAAAATAACTCCTAAGGAGATCAGAGAAAGACTGGAAAAAATAAGCGATGACGATCTTATATTTTTCGGATTTAACAGTGAATTTGCAAGACCTGAATGGATGATATTGACTGTTCTTCCAGTACCCCCAGTGAATGTGAGACCCTCAATTAAGTTGGAAACATCGGAAACCAGCGAAGATGACCTGACGCACAAACTTGTGGATATCATAAGGATATCACAGAGACTAAGAGAGAGCAGGGATAATGGTTCTCCTCAGTTGATCATTGAAGATCTTTGGGATTTGCTTCAGTTCCATGTTACTACATATTTCGATAATCAAACGGCAGGGATTCCTCCAGCAAGGCACAGATCTGGAAGACCCCTTAAGACTCTCGTTCAAAGAATGAAAGGTAAGGAGGGGAGGTTCAGATCAAATCTTTCTGGAAAGAGAGTAAACTTTTCAGCGAGAACCGTGATTTCTCCGGAACCATTTTTATCTATAAATGAGGTTGGAGTTCCTGAGAAAGCTGCCAGGGAATTAACTGTTCCTGTTTCCATAACGGCTTACAATATTGAAACCATGAGAGAGTGGGTTAAAAGAGGACCTGCGCCAAGGGATGAATTAAATAAGTATGTTTCAGGAGTTAATTATATCCTGAGACCTGACGGAAGAAGAATTAAAATAACTGATCAAAACGCACAAGATAACAGCGAAAAACTGGATATAGGATGGGTTGTTGAGAGACAGTTATCAGAGGGGGATATTGTGTTATTTAACAGACAGCCCTCTCTTCACAGAATGTCAATGATGGGCCATACCGTTAGGATTCTGGACGGCCAGACCTTCAGATTCAACTTGGCTGTTTGTACTCCATATAACGCCGACTTTGATGGAGATGAGATGAATCTTCACGTTCTCCAGAAAGAGGAGGCAAGAGCAGAGGCCAGAATTATAATGAAAGTGCAGGAACAGATTATGTCACCAAGATACGGAGGGCCAATCATTGGTGGTATTCATGACCACGTTACGTCACTCTTTCTTCTGACTCATGGTAACCCAACATTTACAGAGAGAGAAACTATGCACATTATGAGTTATATTGAAAATCCCAGAATGCCAGAACCTACGGAGACAAAAAATGGAGAGAAGGTTTACTATGGCAGGGACATATTTTCTTCCATACTTCCTGATGATTTCAATATAAAATTTAAGAGCAAACTCTGTTCCGGTGCCAAACTTATAGATGGAAAATATAAGTGCGATTATGAGGAAAACGACGAGGATGTATTTGTTACCATTGTCAATGGAAGGCTCATACATGGAACAATTGATGAAACTGCCATATCTCCCTTTGCTGGAAAGATTATCGACAAGATATACAGAAAATATGGGTCAGACAGAGCTGCTAAATTTATTGATGAAATGACAAGACTTGCAGTAGGTTTCATTAGTTTCAGAGGTTTTTCCACAGGTATAGCAGATTATGACATTCCTGAATCCACTGTGCAGGAGATCAAGGAGGAGGCTGACACCACAGAGGAAGAGGTAAACAGACTGGTTATGACGTTCAGAGAAGGAAATCTTACACCAAGGGCAGGTAAATCATCTGAAGAGACGCTCGAGGAAGAGATAATGAAAGTAACTGGAGAGGCAAGGAAGAAATCAGGAGATATAGCGTCAAAGGAACTTGGTCTCACAAATCCCTCAGTCATAATGGCAAGATCAGGTGCAAGAGCCAAAATGCTTAACATTTCAGAGGTAGCGGGAATGGTCGGTCAGCAGTCTGTAAGGGGGCAGCGTCTTAACAGGGGTTATGATGGCAGAACCTTAACTCATTTCAAAAAAGGTGATCTTGGGGCAGATTCAAGAGGCTTTGTGAGATCATCATACAAGAGTGGACTTAATCCACTAGAATACTTCCTACACAGTATAGGAGGTAGAGAAGGTCTGGTGGATACAGCCGTAAGAACATCAAGAAGTGGATATATGCAGAGAAGACTGATCAACGCCTTTGAGGATTTGAAAGTCAATGAGGAGGGTCAGGTAACTGATACTGTTGGTGCTGTGGTACAGTTCAAATATGGTTCTGACGGAATCGACCCGACCAAGAGTGATAATGGCAAACCTGTCGACCTTGATTATGTGCTTTTTGATATAGAGAATACATTGTCTGGAAAAGAGGCAAAGGAACTAAGAAAAGCCGCAGACTCAACGGAGACAGTTGAGGTGCGTGGAAAACAGGTGGCACTCTGGAAGGATAATGCTGCAAATGTCAAAAAAATGAAAGAAAGCAAGGTTCCTTTCAGATACGCAGTTGATTTTAAGGTTCCTCCGGACGTGAGGGATGCTTACATATCAACCAATGAAAAAACTGCAACAATTCATCTTGTTATATCTGGTGTCGAGGAATATGTGCAGGACGATGGAATATTGATGAAAGACAAGAATAGCGCGGTTTCAACACTAAACGTTTCAGCCGTGGAGGAATTAAATGAAGGCATTCCGAGTAATAGATTTCAGACAGAGGGTGGAAAACTGAAAAAGATAAACTCAACATTCATAGCTGATATCAATTCAGAGGAGGATGTTCAATGAAAGTCCTTCTCATAAGAGATTCGTCATCAAATGCAAAGGAAATAAAATCAAAGGAAACACCATTTTTCTATGCTCTCTGTGGCGAAGCCCCGGAAGGAATTGAAGAGGCGTACGTAAGTGGTGGAGGAAAGAATGCGACACTCCATTTAAGTATTGGGTCAGTTAAAAAATATGAAGGTCAGGAAAATTGCGTTATCAATCAGTGCAATAAACCAGAGTACGTAATAGAGATTTTGTCAGTGCAACACAGTGAGAGTGGAATTCCAGCTTCAAAATTCACCGTTCAGGGAGAAAAAGTAGAAACAATAGAGGGAATTCATATTGCTGAACTTCTTGAAAAAGGGAAAACTTCATCTGTAAAAAAAACCATAGAAAATAAGAAAGATGATGAGGAAAAAGAAATGAAAAATGTTAATGAACCAGAAGATAAAAACCTTGAAAATTCTAAAAATCAGGTACTCGTGTGGAGAGATGTATCCAAAAAAGTGAAACAGCTTCTCGAAGTTGGCGCTTGCAAATATGCCGTGGACTTCGAAGTTACAAAAGGCATCAGGGAAGGATATATATCCACAGACAAGAAAAAAGCGTCGGTGAAAGTGCTTATAGAGAAAGTGGAACCATACAAGGATTCTGAAGATTTGATCAAGAAAAAAGAAAAGAATTTGAAATCCATTCTCCATCTAAGTTCTGTTCATCTGCTGGATAAACCAGTCATGTCCTCCGATTTTATTTTTGCAGGTGGACCACTCACTTCAATTGAATCCAATTATGAAGCCCAGATTTCCAGGATAGAAATTACGAAAAAAGAGGAGTACGTTTCTCAGGTTTCTCCAGAGGTAATGGACCTCATAGAGGGAGAAAAAAAGAAAGGAATTGTGTTACCAGTTGACATAGCCCAGAGACTTATAGAGATGAAGAAAAAAATCACCACAGCTGAATTTAACGGAGTCCTAAAAAGGGTTGAGCAAGAGATCGAAAAAAGAAAGATTGACCCCTATGAGGCTGTTGGAATTATAGCGGCTCAGAGTATTGGTGAACCAGGTACACAGATGACAATGAGAACTTTCCACTACGCAGGTGTGAAGGATGTGGATGTTACGCTGGGATTACCAAGAATTATTGAAATAGTAGACGCCAGAAGAACGCCATCTACACCATCTATGAACATATACCTGACATCTGAATATGAAAAGAGTGAGGAAGTTGTGAATCGTGTTATGAGGGAAATTGAAAATACAACTGTCCTTGATGTGTGTGAAATAAGTACGGATATATCTGAAATGACTGTTACCATAATACCGAGAAAGGATCTTCTTGATAGAAGAAAGGTAAGTTTTGAGGACATAATGAGAGTAGTGAGCGCACAGAAAGGGATAACAATAATCAGCAATGAAAACAATAATATTGAAATAAAACCATCCTCAGATTCGTACAGAAAGCTGTATGCACTTCAAGAATCAATTAAAGCCCTCACGATTAAGGGATTCCCGGGTATAAAGAGAGCAGTTGCTATAAGGGAGGACGATGGGACATACAAGATTCAGACCCAGGGTTCAAATTTGAGACAGGTTCTCGAAATAGAAGAGATTGATTCGACCAGAACCACGACAAATGATATAATAGAAATTGCAAATGTTTTGGGAATAGAGGCCGCAAGAAATGCAATTTTAAACGAGATAAAGGACACGCTACACGAGCAATCCCTTGAAGTGGATGAAAGACACCTTATGGTAGTAGCTGACATGATGACTTTTGAGGGTACAGTACGTGCGGTGGGAAGACAGGGAATATCTGGTAAGAAGAGCAGCGTACTGGCAAGGGCCGCCTTTGAAATTACAACAAAACACCTGATGAGGGCAGGTATAGTAGGAGAGACTGATGAATTGACAGGAGTGGCTGAAAATATTATAGTTGGCCAACCAGTTACTTTAGGGACAGGTGCAGTAAACCTTGTTTATAAGGGAATTGGATCAAATAATGTTTCAAAGAAAAATGACAACGATGTAAAAGGTGAATAATTTTGAGCACAAAAGGTGTAACCATTGACAACAGAATTATGGAACTGCGCGCTCTTTTTGACAGAATAGCAAGAGTTGAGGTTAAGGAATGCATGGAGAATGAAGACATGGTTCTCTTCATAGTTCCAGAAAGGAAGATGGCAGAGATGTTTAAGAGGAACCAAAACGTAGTTGCGAATCTGAAAGAAAAGATAAACAAACACATACTGATTGCTGAATATTCCCGAGATCTCATATCTTTTGTGAGGAATCTTTATTTCAGGTTTGGAATCAAAGAGATTTCAGTCAAATGGGAGCAGGGTCAGATTGATATACAGGTTGCTGTTGATCCGAACGAAGTTGGCAAGGCCATAGGAAAGGAAGGAAGGAATGTAAAGCTGTTAAAGGATGCCATTTCCAGATTTACTGAAATTAGGTCCCTTTCAATTAAACAGCCATAAGACTATTTCAAGGGAAAGGATATATGCCCATATCTAATATGTGATAAGAGAGGAAATGAATGGAAGAGGATAGATTTAACAGGGATTCTGAAAATCCAGATGACCAGATTACGAGGGTTATATTACCCAACAAAAGAAAGGGCGAGATGTTTGGAATAGTCGAAAAGCTATCTGGTGGTTCCCACCTGACGGTTATGTGTGAGGATGGATTTACACGAGCATCAAGGATCCCCGGGAAGATGAAAAAGAGAATGTGGATAAGAGAGAAGGATCTTGTAATTGTTAAGCCCTGGCAGTTTCAGAACGAAAAGGCGGATATAGTATATCGTTACACTCAGACACAGGCAAATTATCTTAGTAGAAACTCAGCACTCCCTGAAATCATAAATATATTCAAGTGAAATGGAAGACACATCGGCATTAAGGAAGCTCCTTGACAGGGACGAATTTAAGTTCAGCGAAAATCTGGACAGGAAGACGGAGGGGCTTGTTTTTGATAAAAGGACAATAGATGCCATTTTTCAGATATTTAAGGAATTTTCCATAAGAAGTCTTGATTTTCCCATTTCGTCAGGCAAGGAATCAATTGTTTTCAAAGTAATAGGGAACAGGAAACCACAGGTAATGAAAATATTCAAGATGTCAACACTTAAATTTCAGAATACTCAGAAGTACATTGATGGAGATCCAAGATTTAAAAATTACAGAAAAACCAGGGGAAATATAGTGTATCTCTGGACAAGGAAAGAGTTTGCCAATCTGAAGCTTTGCGAGGATTACGGCATAAGAGTTCCCAAACCCTATGGATTCAAGGAGAATGTTCTCCTCATGGGCTATATAGGAACAAAGATTTCACCAGCTCCCAAGTTAAAGGACATAAGTGATGAGAAAAGGGAAAAGTACCTTATCAGCGCAATGATGGAATACAAAACCATGGTGGAAAAGGCCGGCATAGTTCACGCTGATTTCAGTGAATATAATATACTGTGCCACATGGGAAAGAGCTACGTGATCGATCTAGGACAGGCAGTATCCAAAGACCACCCAATGGCACAGCAATTTCTCGAGAGAGATATGGAAAATATGAAAAACTATTGTGCAAGAAATCAGATCGAGTTTAAGGAAGAGTGGATACCTCAATTAAGGAGGAGTGAAGAGAATGAGTGAGGAGTATAGTATATCTGTGCGCATACCAAAGGAGAGAATTGGGGTTCTGATAGGAAAGGATGGATCAGTGAAGAAAAGCATAGAGGAAGCTGGCGAATGCATTCTCCAAATAGACTCCACAGAAGGGGACGTATTGATTATTCAGAAGGGGGACCCCGTAAAGGTAAATATAACCGGAGAAGTGGTAAGGGCAATAGGGAGGGGTTTTAATCCTGACAGAGCTTATAACCTCTTCAATGACGGCTTTCAGCTTGTTGTCCTGCCCTTAAGGGATGTGGCGAAGAAGGGATCGAACAGAATAAATGAGATTAAGGGGAGAATTATTGGCCGTGAAGGAAAAACGAGAAAGATAATAGAGGACATTACAGATACCATGATATCCGTTTACGGAGATACTGTTTCATTGATCGGTGATTATATATCAATGAAGTATGCCCTTCAAGCTGTGGAAATGCTAATAGAAGGGAGAAAACAGAGAACCGTATATTCCTTCCTCGAATCAAAAGTGAGGGATTTGAAAATGGAACGCCTGAACGAATCCTTCAGGTAAAATAAATTTAAACACAGTGATCCTCATAATAAGTGTTATATTGCTTTATTAAATATCTGGTTACAGCGGGGTGGGGTAGCTAGGAAATCCCGACGGGCTCATAACCCGTAGATCGATGGTTCAAATCCATTCCCCGCTATTTTTTCCTATTTTCATAATAAGTTCTTCAAAATTTCCGTTTCCCGTCAAAGGTATGGTATTATATCCCATGGATTGGAGTGCACTTTTTGTGGTTTTTCCAACTGGAAAACATGGTACACTGGTATATCTGCCCTGAGTTAATCTTTGAAAAATCTCTACCTCCAGTGGTGATGTAAAGACAAGGCCGAGTAAGTCTTTTCCATTGATACTTGTTTCAATTTCCCCAACCGGACTCAGCTCCTCATAATGATAAAGAATAAGATTTACGCATTCTATATTATGAGAAAGAAGTCTCTTTTCTAGATCCTCTTTATGTTCCAAATTTCTGGGTATTAAAATCCTGTCTCCCCTGTCCATTGATTCTTTGATTAAATTGAATAATCCCTCTGAATCGTGAACGGTAGGTATTTTTGATGATATACCGTAATACGTCAGTTCTTTAGAAGTCTTCTCTCCTATGGAAAAAACCTTCTTTCCATCAAGGAATGAAATGCCATAAGATTCCATAAATGAGTTTACACCTTCAGTGCTCATAAATACAACACCATCATAGGAATCCTTCCTCAGGATTGGGATATGATCCACAGGCACAATTCTTGTCAGAGGTATATTTACAACCACAATTGGATATTTCAGATTTTTAAATTTGTTCTCAGGTCTGAAGCTCAGAACATAATTCAGATTACCATCTCCCTCACCTGTCTTGCAAGTGTCAAGGCTTCCGCCTCACTGTTAATCTTTTTTCTTATGCTTATTTCAGCTTCCCCTGCGTTAATATCAAGGAACATCAAATTCCTTATTGGATCATAAAAGATTCCATTTGGCGAAGAACAGCCAAAGTCCAGAACGTTTGATACACTTCTTTCCATATTGAAACGCTTTCTTGCAACAGGGTCCTCTGCTGCCTTTATCTTTTCATTGAATTTTCCATCCTTTGTGGAGACCACAGCTATTATTCCCTGATTTGTTGCGGGAACGCATATGGATTCATCCAGAATTTTGAATTCCCTGTTTGGGTACAATCTCCTTAGACCTGCCTCGGAAAGTATGATTCCATCATATGTTCCATTTTCCAGTTTTTGGAGCCTTGTATCTATGTTTCCACGTATATTTTTAATCTTCCATTGCGGGTAGATTCTTGATATCTGCTTCTCTCTTCTCGAAGAAGATGTTCCAACAGTCATCTGATCCTTAGGGTTTTCCCCCTCCCTGAGAACGATGACATCGTGAAAATTTTCCCAATCAAATACGGCCGAAACCTCAAGATTTTCATCCATGTCACCAGGCATGTCTTTTGCACTGTGAACTGCGCAATGAATATCACCAAGAAGAATCATATCATTAAGTTTCTTTACAAAAAGGCCTGTTCCTCCTATCTCTTTCAGGGATTTCTCCCCTGATTCATCACCATGACTCGTTACCTTCACTATTTCATTATCCTTCAATTGGAGTCTCTTAAGAAACATCTCTGTTTGATAAACAGCAAGCTTACTGGACCTTGTCCCCACTAACATTCAGATCATACTCCAACGCATAAGCCATTTTGAATGCAGCCATTTCTACCTCCTCAGGGGTGTGCGCCATTCCAATGAATGAAGCCTCAAACTGACCTGGAGACAGATATATTCCATTTTTCAGAAGATTTTTAAAGAATTGAGTGAATTGCCCCACATTGGACCTCTTTGCACTCTCATAGTCCTTTACCTCGCTGTCGTTAAAAAATATTGTGAACATATTGTAAACTCGGTTAACCCTCACTCCAAGATCTCTGTAGGGACTTAACTTATCTTCTATCCACTTTGCCAGCTCCGTGGTGTATTGGTAATTGCTCTTCTTTAGAAAGTGGAGGGTTGCTATACCTGAAGCCATTGTATATGGGTTTGCAGAGAATGTTCCAGACTGGTATACCTTTCCAGATGGAGAGATATTTTTCATTATTTCCTCTGATCCACCAAACAGACCAACAGGCATTCCTCCTCCGATTATCTTTCCCATAGTGGTCAGATCAGGTCTTACATTGATCAGGTCCTGATAAGCCCCGTAGTGGAACCTGAACCCCGTTATCACTTCATCAAATATTAGCAGAGAACCATACTTCTCAGTGATCTCCCTGAGGAATTTCAAAAAATCCTTCTCAGGTGGTATCACACCCATGTTTCCCATAACAGGTTCCGTGATTACCGCTGCTATCTCTTTTCCGTGTTTACTGAATATCTCTTCAATATTCTTTTTGTCATTGAATGTGCCTACCAACACTGTTCTACCTATTTCTTCCGGGATTCCCTTACTTGAAGGAACTCCAAAGGTCATTGCGCCACTTCCGGCCTCAACCAGAACATAATCGTGTGCACCGTGAAAACCTCCTGCCATTTTGAGGATTAATTTTCTTCCGGTGTACCCTCTTGCAAGCCGGATTGCGTGCATAGTCGCTTCAGTTCCAGAGTTTACAAATCTCATCATTTCCACAGAAGGTACTGCATCTTTAATCAGTTCCCCCATTACAATTTCATTTTCAGTCGGGACACCTTCAGGAAGTGGATTTCCAAGAAACTCCATGGTTTCTCCAAGTATCTCTGAATTCCCATATCCCGCAAAATTGGCTCCAAAACCCATTGAGAAATCCAGATATTCGTGCCCATCAACATCAAATATCCTGCTACCTGAAGCCCGTGAAAAATATACCGGATATGGATCGTAAAACCTGACGGGAGAATTTACCCCCTTTGGAAAAATTTTTAATGCTCTGTGAAAAAGACTCTCAGAATCCATGATTGGGTATGCCTAATATCGATTTATTCTTTTCACAGGAAATTTCAATATTGCAAAATTATAAATGTAATATAAAGAGACTCAAAGGGGAAACATAAATCAGAAAAGGTAAAATTTTGTTTGCAATGAAGAACCGTTGAGATCTCCTGGAATTAAGGTACCTGTAGCAGAGGCGGAAACCGCTTTAAAGCAAATCATAAGAGAGAGGGCAATTAATAAAAATCTTCGATCCTTCAGTGATGAGAATTACGTGTATTTCCCTTTAAGCAGGAATATTTACATAAATAACGGGGTTAATGGTGAATTTGATTTTGATTTGAAAAATATTACAGGAATCAGAGAAATACTGAAAAATACCATGGGTCGGGATGGTGAAAAGATTGGATGGCAAAGGATTGGAGACGCTCTCATATTCAACCATAATACAAATATTCCGGAGAAAGCATGCGAATTGCTGAATGAGAGACTTGGATTTAGACAGATTTATGAAATACAGGGACCGGTAATTGGAGAATCCAGGAAGCCTGAAATTAAAATACTTTACGGGGAGCCCCATGATACAAAATACAGGGAAAATGGAGTCACCTTTGTGCTCAATCCAAATAAGGTTATGTTAAGTAAGGGGAACATTGTGGAAAGGGGAATACCCTATTCCAAATTAATTTCCCCAAGAGAAGTGCTTGATATGTTTAGCGGAATCGGATATTTTTCTCTGCCTCTTGGAAAGAGATTTCCCATAGTATCCATGACCTGCGTTGATATTAATTCCACTGCCCTCGAATATCTGAAAAAATCCTATCAGGAGACAGGGTTGAAATTCCCATTGACCTTAATTAATTCAGATTGCAGAAATATTAATACCGATAAAAAATTTGATACAATAATTATGGGAAATTTCAAGAGCGTTAATTATCTTCCTCAGGCACTGAGTCATGGCAAAGAGGAATTTAACTTAATCATACATCATATAGAGTCCTCCGACACTATTGAAAGGGCCGACTATGAACTGATGAAAAAATGCATTAATCTTGGCTATCTTGCGTCAGTAATAGATACACACATAGTGAAGTCCTACGCACCTCACATGTGGCATTTATCAACATTAATTTTTCTGAGGAGAAAATTTTAGGCAAAATTTAAAACATAGTATGGTATATTCAGATGAAAATGGATAATAGAAAAAATACATATAAGGGAAAAAAACCATATAGATCAAAAGAGGATAAGAGACAACCTGTTCCAAAAAAGATCAAGAAACTTGATATGAGGAAAAGTGAGGAGTTTAATTTCATGCTATCCAAGGCCATAGAGAGCCTTCCGGATAGTGTAAGGGGCTCTATTGCCGGCGGTATTTATGCAGCTGCATCCCGTCAGGGACTCAATGAGGCAAGAATCTTCCTTAACAAGAAAGGGGAAGAAGGTATTTTGGACGAGAAAATGCAGAGACAGATCTGGAATTTGCTGAACGATTATTCCACATACAGGTAAGGATATGGATGATCCTCTACTGAAGAGAGTGGAGAAGTACATTGAAATAGAAAGGAAAGCTCTTAATGAGATTTCCATATGTGTCCCTGAAAATTCTGTTTTGTACATTTATGCAAAGGATTCTCTCAATATGATAAGGGCATATTTCGATGATGCACTTTATTTCAAGGAGAAAGGTGATCTTGTAAATGCCCTTTCAGCTCTCAATTATTCCTATGGATGGATAGATTCTGGCGTAAGACTTGGCGTATATAAGACGGACAACGATTACATGAAGTTCACGTTTTTTAAGTAAAATTATAAGTGATAAGATTGCACTATCTCCATCATCACAATCTGAATTAAGATTTTTTCGAGGAAATCTGTATAAACAATCATTCCTACGGCCTTCCACTTCAGAATACAAAAAAATATTTTTTCTTTTTAAAGTAAGTTTTTGTTCTTTGATTGATAAAATATTAACTTGTTGGGAAATCCTGTGATTCCATATTCTGGTATTTTCTGCCTCTCTTTCTCTTGATACTGGCCTTAATATCCCCTTCACTTATCTCGGGTGGTAATTTAGCGCCGTTCATGTATTCATAAAGAATGTACTTATAGATGTTCATATAAGTGAAATTGAATATCATACCAGCAACAATTAGAACAACACCTATCGCAATAACCGCAATTGTGAGCATTAATGGAAGTATGGGGAAGAGAAATATTAGGCTTAGGATTATTATGATTAATCCACCAAGCGTAAATGCAAGAGTGTATAAATCAACGTAGATTATTCCACCAAATGTCCTTCCAAAGTTCCTTGTTATAAAACCTGTACTCTCCTTAATCGTTTCTATTGGACCGGTCTTATTTCTCATTATTACTGGAATTGCAAAAAATGTCGCAATTGCAATAGCATAAGATGCCACAGCTGCGATTAATATGGTGGCAATTCCCCTGAATCTTCTCTCTATTGCCCTTATTATCATTGTAACTATGAAATAGAATACTGCCCATTCGAAAGCCTGCTTTTTATATTCCCATGCCTTTGAAAGAGACTCTCGAATGGTCATTGGCTGACCATCAAGAACCGATCTGTAACCGATTAGCATTCCAATCAGGAAAATTAAGGAAAGAAAAGATACAAATATGTAGGCGATCAGGAAGGCTCCTATGTATATTACATAATTTCCATTGGAGAAATTAAATGGTATGGTTACAAAAATAGCTAGAAATGTGAATATCATAATTCCAACGCCAACTATACCGGAAATAATTGGATAAAGATATGCTCCCCTGTCCCTGGATACACTTTTTCTTACTGATCTAGCAAGTCTCCATCCTGCCTTCATCCTTTCAAACATAATGAGTAAATATGAGACTATAATAAATATTTAACTATACCTGATATTAATAGAAGATTGACAATATCCTCTCATCAAAGGACGAAAAATAGCAAGGATTATACACGAACAAGATAGTATCCCGAATTTTGTGTAAGAATAAATGAAATATCTCCCTCAGCAACAAAAAAATTTCATGAAACATTAAAGGGTGAATCTTTAAAACAACCACAGGAGGCAATGAATAGTGGATGAGTTTCATAAAAAGATATGAGAAATTGCAAAGAAGACAGTGTAGAAGTTCAAGGAATCTCTCATGAAGGGAGCACATCAAGTATCCTGAATATATAAGCAGATCAATACATTCTACAAATCTCATTGAAAGAATGAGCAGGGAGATAAGGAAAAGGATCAAGATCACTGATTCAATGCTGTCGGAAGAGAGTGCAATGAAGATCATTTATCTGATAGCCGCAAAGATAAATGATCAATGAGATCATTGAGAGGATATCATAAATGCATTCATGAGATTAAGGAAATGTTCCATTACACTTATCCTTCATGATTGCACAAGATTTGGTACGCTATGTTTGTATAAATATTATCAATACTGATGAATATAAAAAATTGATTCAGAAATCCAATGAAAACGCATGACAAATTGATCAAAATGTAAAAGTGTGCAAAAAGGATAAATATATTTTAAGGATAAGGCAGAGCCTCATAGATTGATACGTAGAGTATCAAAGGACTGGTGAATAAATGCCTGAACAAGAAAAGAAAGAAGATTTCCAATATATAGTAAGGATTGCAAACAAAGACCTTAATGGAGAAAGAAATGTCGTCCTGGCCTTGGCAGACCTCAAGGGGATTGGTATCAGATTTTCTGAAACCATTGTGAAGAAACTTCAAATCGATAAGCAGAAGCAGCTCGGTGAACTATCTGAAGAGCAAATTCAGGAGATAAGAGAGTATGTGGAAGCCCAGGAATATGAAGACCTTCCCTCATGGATGCTGAACAACAGGAAAGATCCCCTTACAGGTAAGGATATGAACCTGGTAAGCAATGATCTTGAAATACAGATTCAGGATAATATTAACCTGATGAAAAAGATAAGATCATACAAGGGTATTAGGCACGAAACAAAGCATAAGGTTAGAGGACAGAGAACGAGAAGCAACGGAAGAAAGGGTCTTTCTGTTGGTGTACAGAGGAAGAAGGAGTGAGATAAATGGGTGATCCAAAGTTTCCCAAGAAGAGGTATTCAACGCCCAGACATCCCTGGGAAAAAGAAAGAATTGATGAGGAAAGGGCCCTTGTGGTTAAGTACGGACTTAAAAACAAGAAGGAACTGTGGAGAAGTCAGGCTATGCTTGATTCTGTGAGATCACAGGCAAGAAATCTACAGGCAAAAATAAGATCCAATGATCCGGTTGCCATTAAGCAGCTGAATCTTCTTCTCGCAAGATTAAACAGATACAGAATTACTTCAGAGAATTCATCCCTGGATGATATACTGTCACTGAATATAGAAAATATTCTTGAAAGAAGGTTACAAACCCTGGTTTACAGGAAGAATCTTGCAGTTACTCCCAAACAGGCAAGGCAGATGATAACTCACGGCCATGTCATTCTTAACGGAAGGAGAGTAACTGTCCCTGGACTCATTGTTGAAGGAATTGAAGAGGATTCCATATCCTATGTCCAGAATTCCCCATTCACTGATGAAACGCACCCTGTGAGAAAATTACTGGCAGGCGTGGCAGAAGAGGAAGAACAACCTGCAAAGGAAAACAAGGAAGAGGAGGCTACAGAAAATGAATAAAACTGGAATTGCACATATTTATTCTTCACAGAATAATACAATTATAGTTGTAACAGATCAGACCGGTGCAGAGACACTTGCCAAAGCATCTGGTGGAATGGTTGTTAAAAACGACAGAGATGAGTCAAGTCCTTATGCAGCAATGAAGGCTGCTGATCTCATATCTGAGAAGTTAAAGGAGAAGGAGATAACTGACCTGATAATAAAGGTAAGAGCTCCAGGAGGTAACAAATCCAAGATTCCTGGTCCAGGTGCACAATCTGCTATCAGGGCACTTTCCAGAGCAGGATTCAAAATTGTAAGGATTGAGGAAGTTACCCCAATTCCACATGATGGGACAAAGAAGAAAGGTGGAAAGAGGGGAAGGAGAGTTTGATGAACGGAGAACCTGAAATAAAAATACTTGAATTGAAGGAAGGATTCATAAGGTTTGAGATAAGAAATATATCATCCGGGGCGGCTAATGCCCTGAGAAGAACACTCATTAACGATATACCAAAACTTGCCATAGATAAGGTCATATTCAGACACGGACAGATAAGAACCAGTGATGGAAATGTATTTGATTCATCATTACCGCTGTTTGATGAGATGGTTGCACACAGGATCGGTTTAATTCCCATTAAGACAGATCTAAAGATGAATTTCAGAGAAAAATGTTCCTGTGGAGGAAAAGGTTGCAGCCTCTGCACAGTATCGTATAATATAAACAAGACTGGCCCTGGACTGGTAACAAGTGCAGATCTTCTTCCATTTACCGGTAATGTGGATCTTGTTCCAACTGATATGAATATTCCCATAGTGAAACTAGGACCAAAGCAGGCACTTCTGGTAACTGCCGAGGCCTATATGGGTACGGCATCAACACACATAAAATGGCAAGTGACCTCAGCTGTGGCATACAAGTATCACAGAGAGTATGATATTCCCAAGGACGATAATCCTGAGTGGAAAAACATCAAAGAGAAATACAAGGGATCAGTAGTTGCAGAAACAAATGAGATTATAACAGTTACAGACGATTTCCCAAAAAGAGAAGTTATGACATTTATAAATACGGCACTACGTAGAGCAGTAGTCGACAAAAGACCAATTGTTACAAGGGAAGACCAGAACAGATTTATATTCCACTTTGAAACCGATGGCTCTCTCACGGCCAGAGATGTTCTCCAATATGCCATTAAAAGATTACCTGTCAGGCTAGAGGAACTTTACGAAAGTATGGTTACCCCCGACTAAATTTTTAAACCTGTAATAACTCTATGGAACATGCCCTTTCTTAAAAATTTCATAGAGACTGGCAATGAGTTATTTGAAAAGATAAATTCACTTGTTTTCAAAGAGGAGAGGACAGGCTATACAGGAATGGGCGCCGATGGGACTCTGACGTCAAGACTTGATAAGTTATGCGAGGATGCAATAATAAAAAGGGTTCAGGACCTTGACCTTCCATTCAATATTGTAAGTGAGGAGGTCGGTATTATGGACAGAAAATATGAGAAAAATCTTGTAATTGATCCTCTGGATGGCACCTATAACGCGGAAAATCAGATACCTGCATACTCTATGTCTGTTGCCATTATGGGGGATAACTTTGATTCCCTTGAAGAGGCCCTTGTATTTAATCTCGCCACCAAGAACTATTTTTATGCAGAGAAGGGAAAGGGTGCCTACAGAAATCAGACAAAACTAAGAAAGACTACACAGAGAACAGGAGCGAGTGTTATTTATTCACTCAGGGGAGAGAATGTACCTGACTTTTTAAAGCGTGGAATAAACAGGAGAAGGATTCTGGGATGTGCATCTCTGGAAATGGGGTTCGTCTCAAACAATTCAATAGATTACGTTGCCTATATAGGAAAGGAAAAAGAATTGAGAAATGTGGATATTGCAGCAGGAGTTTTACTTGTACGTGAAACGGGGGGATTTGTTCTTGATCAAAACCTCAAACCCCTGAACATGGGGCTGGATGTAAGAGAAAGAAGGAATATGATTGCCCTTTCTGCAGCCTACGAAGACGTAATTAAGGGGGCAGTTTAATGAAGGTCGCTTATATTGTTAGAAAAAACTGCCCAAGATGCACAAAGATTGTTGAACGTATAGACGCAATAATACCACCTGAATGGGAAAGGATATACGAAAACGAACTTAGGGGTGCCTTTACAGGGAAGGAATTCAGGGCACTGGATGAAATAAGTGCCGATATCCTATTTACAATTGGTGGGGACGGCACTGTTTTACTTGCAGCCCAGAAAGCAAAGGGTGCCATACTTGGAATAAATATGGGTGCCCTTGGTTTTCTCAGTGAAGTTGAAATCGGCAGAGTTGAAGAAACCATATACAGGATAGTCAGAGGGGAGCATCGTTTTGTTGAGTTCATGAAACTTGAGGTGAGAATCAACGGAGAAATTGTGGGATATGCAATGAATGAGGCAACTATCCACAGCAACAGGGTTGCAAAGGTCAGAAACTTCAAACTATATCTTGACGGCATATTTGTTGAAAGAACAAGGGGCGATGGAGTTATTGTTGCTACACCCATAGGTTCAACTTCATACTCACTGAGTGCAGGAGGTCCAATCGTGAT
This sequence comes from Cuniculiplasma thermophilum, assembly GCF_052315355.1. NCBI lineage: Archaea > Methanobacteriati > Thermoplasmatota > Thermoplasmata > Thermoplasmatales > Cuniculiplasmataceae > Cuniculiplasma > Cuniculiplasma thermophilum. The sequence continues at coordinate 10,371 of NZ_JBLSDF010000020.1, read as the reverse complement.
GCCAGCAACTGAAGCCATGGTTATATCCTACATAGCACCTGTAACTCTGAGGATAAGACCCATGGTTGTTCCATCGTCCTCCATTCTGGAAATTCTGGTTACAGGCCAGGATCAGGATTGTACCGTCATTCTGGATGGACAGAGAGAGATACCTTTCAATTCAGGTGACAGGGTAACCATAACCAGAAGCAACAGACCCTTCAGATTTATCACGGTCAGAAGGGATTTTTACGCAAAATTAAGGGAGAAACTGTTAAAAGATGTGGTCAATTAGAAGAAGATTGTTAAAAATGGTAATGGAGGCATCCAAGGATATATATCCAAAGGAGTTTGGTGCATTACTCAAGGCAGAGCATAATGTGATCTATGAAATAGCCATACTTCCCGGTACAATTAACGGGGACAGCCATACAATAATGTGGATGGGAAATAAGCCAATTGACTTCTCCATAGTTGGTTCCGTTCATTCCCACCCCTCGGGAAACATGAGACCATCTGAGGCCGATCTTCATATGTTTTCCAACAGTGGTGCAGTTCATCTCATACTTGGATTCCCTTACAATATGGATGATTTCAGGGCATATAATAGAAGTGGGGAAGAGATTAAAATAGAAGTTATTTAGAGATCTCTCTCCTCTGGTCCTGTATATTCGGCAGCAGGTCTGATCAGTTTGTTATCGGCCACCTGTTCATTGTAATGGGCATTCCATCCAAATATCCTTGAACATGCGAACACCGGAAGATTGAATATTTCCTCTATTCCCAAGAAATCCATCAAAACTGCTGCAAATAGATCAACGTTTGCCGGAATTCCCTTCTTTTCAAACATGTAATTCTCCACATATTCAGCGGCCTTAAATCTTGCATAGTCAGGGGCAATCCTCCTCAGTTCTTCCTTTACATACTGTGCCCTTGGATCCTTTTTCTTATATACCCTGTGTCCAAAGCCCATGATCTTTTCCTTATTGGCAAGTTTTCCTTCAACGAAATCCCTGGCATCCTGTTCATTCTTTATCTTTGATAGGTATGACAGGACCTCAGAATTGGCACCTCCGTGAAGGGGGCCTTTCAATGTTGCAAGAGCAGCTGTGACTGCGGAAACCGGATCAGTAAGGGTCGATGCGGCAACCCTCAGGGCAAATGTGGATGCATTGAATTCATGCTCCATATAGAGTATCATCAGCTTTTCCAGCGATTTCCAGTAAGCTTTTTTTGATGGATCTGCAATAAGAGAGAAAAATTTCTCCACAAAGAATTCACCCTCCATTTCTTTCATTGGCCTTCCATAGGCAGCATGGGCTGAATATGCACTTATGAGAGGCAACTTTGCCTCCATCTGAATGAACGTTTCATTGGTATCCCCTTTACTGTAGTGGATCAATGAAACTATGCTTCTGAGATTTCTCATTATGTCCTTTTCCTTGAGTATATCCATAATGGATTTTGTCTTTTCATCCAGTTTCATTTCACTATCAAGCTTGTTACGGAAACTCTTTAATTCTTCATTCGCTGGTAGCTTTCCATACACAATAAGATATGCAACTTCCTCAAAACTCTTTCTGTCTGCAAGATCTACTGCCCTGTAGCCTCTGTATAATAGATTACCAGATGCACCTGTCGTTGCTATTGATGTGCTATCCACTACAACATTGGCGAGACCCTTTGGAACCTTAATTTCATCTGTCATAACTGTGTCCTCCTTTTGGAGAGGTCAATGTCCTCAACCTCGTATTCACTGTATCCGATGATTTCATAAAACTGTTTTCTGCTCATTATTTCATTTATAAAGTCCCTCTGGGTTCCCCTCTCCATGAGCATCTTGTATATTTCCTCTGTCTTCTTGAGTATTCCTCTAAATGCTGTGAGGGGAAAAATTACAATATTGTAACCTATAGATTCCAGTTCTTTTACTGACAGGAGAGGTGATTTTCCAAACTCTGTCATATTGGCCATGAGAAGCCCCTTTACCTTTTTCCTCATTTCTCTGAACTCCTCTTCGCTCTCCAGTGCTTCTGTGAATATGCAGTCTGCTCCTGCCTTGATGTATTCCCTTGCTCTTTCTATGGCATCGTCAATGCCATTTACTGATCTGCTGTCTGTTCTTGCGATCAATAGAAAATCCTTATTTTTCCTTGCCTTTACGGCTGCATCTATCTTGCTTGCCATATCCTCCAGACTTACAAGTTCCTTTCCGTTGAGATGCCCACATTTCTTTGGAAGTACCTGATCCTCAATGTGTATACCAGAAACACCTGCCTGCTCCATCATCCTTACTGTCCTGGTAACATTAATTGTTTCGCCAAAGCCCGTATCACAATCCACTATTATGGGCATTTTGGTAATTGCCGTCATTTTTCTTGATTCATCGGCAACCTCGGATAGAGTTGTCATGGCAAGATCGGGAAGACCCATCATTCCTGCAATCCCGGAACCTGATATGTAACCTGCCTTGAAACCTGCCTGTTCTGCAATAATTGCGGAGATGCCTGAGTATACTCCGGGTGCAACCACCATGCCTTTGGATAACTGATTTCTCAGTCCGGATGGGCCTTCATTGATCACGTCTCGAAGCCTGGACGTTTCTCATCACCTCCATGAGTTCCTCAGGGGATCTTGATTCAAAACTCCTTGCCAGAGATACAACATCCTTTGCGGAATCCTCCCCCATAACTCTACTGGCCTTGGCCATAACATCATCCCAGGTATAGGGTTTTTTGTTGTGCCCCTTGGGTGCCTCCAGCTCCTCCTCATATGTTCCTCTGTCAGTCTTGACACTTATTTTAACAGGCAGATACTCCGGGTACATACGATCAAATCTCTCTGTGACGCGGAATTTCATTAAATCAATTTTTCTCAAAATTTCAGGATCATTCAGATATTTTGAATCGTAGGAAGTTGGCAGTGGGTCCCCATAGGTGAGTGTATATGCAATAATATATGGCATGCTGTGGTCTGCAGTTTCTCTTGTTTTTGGTCTTAATTTCTCCGGATCCTTTATTATTATGGTGTTTGCAACTGTGAATGTTTCGACATTTATGCTCTCTATATTTCCTTCAATCTTATTTTTGAGGTTTGACGCGACTTCAGCTGCACTCATTGCGTGATACTCAACAGGATAATTCTTGATCATGGTCTTTCCAATCCTTCCCTTTGTGAAGTCTGGATTCATTTCACCAGATACCTGTTTAAAGAATCCCATCTCTCCTTCAAAAATTGGGGCCGGACCTGTGAATCCAGATTCTGCAAGTAATGTTCCAAAAACGCTGTTCCTGCAGGCGTTGGCTGCAGTTGCACCCTTCCACATACTGAGCTCACCTGCTCTGGTCTGCCTGAGGCTTATGTTATTGTTTATTGAGAGATTGAGCGCGTGGGCAAATCTCTCCTGATCAAGATTTAGAAGATGCCCCAGACCTGCGGCCGAAGACACACTCACGTACGTAACGTGGTCCCATCCCCGGTCTCTTATGGAAACAGCATCCGATAGACCACATACGGTTTCATAGGCCACGCCTGATGCCTCTATTATATCCTTTCCCTTATAGGATCCGCCCTCTGACATGGCAATTATTGGAGGTATATTGTCAGAGGGGTGAAGCGCCTCCTTTGACAGATATGTATCATTATAATCGAGATACCTTGTCATTGTGCCATTTATAAAAGCCGCATTTTCAACCGAAGCGGAACTGGCGGTGAAGAATACAGTTGCATTCTTTCTTCCGGAGGATGGAAGAAGTGACTTCATGGCTATTCTTACTGGATCTGAATAGAATGCACCATAGGATGTCACTGTGATATCGGCGATCCTCTTCTTTATCTCCTCAATGTCTTCCTGTTTCAGACCTTTCTCTCTTGTTCTCTCTGATAATTCAAAAATATTCTTGACGACTCTATCCATAAAAAGGGATACAGGGAAAACTAATAAATTGTGTCTTTTTTAAATATTACTCATCATACATTCTCAGTATTTATCTCTCTTTCTCCCTCCGCGGGAAGACTTTCTTTCCCTGGGTTTGTACTCAGGCCTTCTTGCGTAAGCTTTTGGTCTTCTGAATGAACGCCCCCCTTCATCCTTGCGCCTCTCCTGTGCCTGACCCTCCATGGGAAGTTTCTCTATGTTCACACCTGCAGTTTTTCGTATTCTATTCAGAATATATTTCTCATCAGGAAGGATTATGCTCATTGCAGTTCCTGCCTTTCCAAACCTCGCAGTACGTCCAACGCGATGGATATAGGTCTTATCTTCCCTGGGTAGATCGTAGTTTATTATGTGAGTTATTGATGGTATGTCCATTCCTCTGGCTGCAACATCTGTTGCCACAAGGAAACGCTCACCTCCTCTGAAGCGCCGTATGGAATCCTCCCTCTGCCTCTGGGTGAGATCACCATGTATCTGAACTGATCTATAGCCCATCTTTCTGAGCCTGTCACTGATGAATGAGGCACCGGACTTTGTGTTAGAGAAGATTATTGCCTTCTCTGGATTATAATCCTCAATATATCTTACCAGAAAATCCACCTTATTCTGATGCTCAGATACGACATAATCGTGCTTTATATCCACCGGAACCTCGTCCTCCGATGCATTTATGCTCTCTGAGCCCTCCATAAACCTTGATGCGAGGTCCTTAACGTCCGGGGTCATGGTTGCAGAAAAGAGAAGCATTCTCCTGTCAGGATTTGTCATCTCGATAATTTCTGAAACATCATCATAGAATCCCATATCCAGCATCTGGTCGGCCTCATCCAATACAACATTTTTCACACCAGACAGGTTAAGAAATCCTCTGCCAACCATATCCTTTATTCGGCCTGGAGTTCCAATGACAAAGGCAGGTTTCATTCTTAAATCCTCGGCCTGCCTGTTTATGGAGGCACCGCCATAAACAAGTGCCCCTTTCAAGCCGGCATTTGAAGCCATTTTTTTGAAAACATCATATACCTGCATGGCCAGTTCTCTGGTTGGAAGAAGTATCAGGTTCTGTATGGCCTTCTTCTTCTCCGTCCCATTGATCAGGGGAATAAGATAGGCCCCTGTCTTTCCGCTACCTGTTTTTGACTTCACGAGAACAGATTTTCCCTGAAGCACTGCAGGAATCGTCATTTCCTGAATATCAGTTGGTTCAATAAAATTCATTCTCTTTAAAGCATCAAGCAATTCTTTTTTTAAGTTCATATCTTCGAATTTACTCATTTACGCACTTCTCTTTTGGTAAAACAGTTACTTTTTTTCTGTTTTATTCCATATGTTTTAGGCGTATATAGATTAAACCATTGTTTCTTTCATAAAATTATATTGTATTACATATCCGTTTTTTCATTCTTCTTTCCTTATAGCGGACAGCTTATGTGAAACAGAGTTCTGTCTGTCCAGTCTGTGATCGATCCTTATGATTGTCTCTATTCTTGGTATTCCCATTGCAATTATGGCCTCTTCGCCTTTTCTTATGACTTCAAGTATCTCTTCCACAGAATCTGCTTCCAGAACGGTTGCCATTCCATTTGGGTAATATTTTATTCCACTCTTTTCAAAAACCTCCAGAGCTGCCTTAACGTACTTTGACGCGGAGGTACCTTCGCCTATGGGGTAGTAAGTTACATCTGCAACTATCATAAATACAGATCACGTCTTACTATATATGAGTCGTTTTTCAGTACAGGATGGCAAAAATGGAAATATTATGAGAATATTTCCATGAGATGGGTAAATTTTTACTTTAAATACCTAATTTATTTCTCTCTTTTCCCTTGCCATAGCGATCCTTTCTTTCATCTCCTTTATGATTCTTTCTATATTGAATCCTGGAATTTCCTCCTCATAGAGAACTACGGCCATTGGGGATAATTCCACCGTTACCTGTGAGGTCCTGAAGAATTTCACCTCCCTGGTCATTGTGGCCATCATTTTCGGTACATTATCCACTATTGAATCATACACCATTTTCTTTGAATTGGAAAGTCCGCCACCTATCATTACAGCTTCTGGATCAAATATGTTGATAAGGCTGGCTACACCCTCTTCCATGTTGTGTGTCAGTTCAGCCACAACTTCAAGACACGCTGGATCGCCTTTCTCTGCACAGTCAAAAATATGCTTGGCTTCTACATTTTCCAGAGATATTTCCCTCAAGCATTGTGACCTTTCGTATGCCTTGATTCTTTCCATAATTTTAATGGCAGCCCTTCCACCTGCAACAGATTCAAAGCAACCTTTTCTTCCACAGCCACAAACTGGACCGTTTGGATCAACAACCATATGGCCAAACTCACCAGCCATACCAAGGGACCCTCTGTAAACCCTGTTGTTCATGAAAATACCCCCGCCTATTCCGGTACTGAGTGTTAGATATATGAAATTGGAAAAAGCCTTTCCATTTCCGAATATCTTCTCTGATATGGCGGTTGCAGTTGCATCATTTTCAATGTAGACAGTCTTCTTGAGTATATCCTCGAGTATATCAGAAAGTGGAATTTCAACTCCTCCAAAAAGATTTGGCGATGATCTTATGATTCCTCTCTTTCCATCCACAGCTCCTGCAAAAACCACAGATACTGTTTCAATTTCTGAAGGTGATACATGCTCTGCATCCCTGGACATACTAACAATTTGTTCAATGAGATCCTCTGGCCTTTTAAAATCTGGAGTTCTTACCCGGCTTCTTTTCAGGATGTTCCCGTTCCTGTCTGATAAAAACATGGAAATCTTGGAACCTCCCACATCAAAGCCAAGTATCAATCTCCCTCACCTTTCTCCTTGACTGTTAATGTAAGGTTTTTCATTCCTATTACCGTAATATCTTTTCCCTTATCTATTCTTTTGCCGTCCTTGGAAACAGCTCTCCATTTTACTCCATCTATGGATACCCAGCCTTCAGGATCAATGTCTGTGTCAGCAACCCCAGTCGCATTAACAAGGGCTTCCCAACCCGTTACCGGTTTACGTGCCTGTGAACCTATGATCTTATGAATATAATAGGCAATGAAACCCCCAATCACAAATATTGCTATGGCAGTTATGATAAAATCCCCTGAAACAGGTGATGGTGAATATGATCCTGCATATGGCTGTGGCGAAATATCGTAATCGGGGGATACGAGTAGAAATGTGCCGAATAAGTCGAGTGATATGCCGGATAGCAATGCGATACCATGGGCAGTCTTAAACTCCAGAAGTACCAGCACCGAACCAAGTATGAGCATAAGTATTCCCACAAGTGAAGCATCAATCAACTGTGCACCAAGGAGACCGAGAACAATCATTATTACACCAACAGCTGTCAAGAGTACCGTGCCGTGATAAAGATCAAGAAGGATTGCAAGGGAACCTATGGATATAAAAAGTCCGTCAACGGTTGCATTGCTGAAGAAACTCATTAACTGATCAAATGGCGATTCTGTAACTATGGCCCTGTTATACGATGAAAGATTATTTGCAGCAAGAAATGTTGTGAAATTTTCAGATATTCCATTTATCAAACCAATCTGATAGGCCTGTTCATAACTGAATACCTTATCCTTGTAGACCATTTCAGCAGCAGCTGTGACATTTCTTCCGTGTGCCTGGGCAAGGGCCATCATCAGCCCTGCCATTCCATTCAGTGTGTGGTTCTCCTGTAATGCACTCCCACCTTCAACAATGGGGGTCGATGGACCGATTTCCGATCCCGGACCCATCCATATCTGATCTGTTGCCATGGCAATATATGACCCTGCAGAGGCCCCAAGTGACTCGGGAAGTATATAGGTGTAAACCGGTATGTGCATGCCCTCCGTTTGATTTATTGCGGACACAATCTGTATCATACTTGTCAGCAATCCACCAGGAGTGTTCATGCACACTACAACTGCGGCTGTACCATTGGACGTTAACCCGGAAAGTGCTCCTGTAATCATGGCCGCCGATCCAGGATCAATCTCCTCATTTAACTGAATCACCACGAGCTGCTTGCCTGATGAAGAAGATGTGAAATATGAAACATTGTGAGAAGTGCTATTTTGATCAATTATCATTGAAGTGCCGAGGAAAATTATGGCAATAAATATGGTAATTATTCCAATCACCAGTTTACCCTTTCCCATATGTTCAAATATGGAACACCATTATATAACATATCCGTGAAATGTTAATCAAAGGATCTCTGGTTATCTTCCCTTAATTATTATGAATTGCCTCAGAAACCTTCCTATATGCATTTATGAAATCATTTTGAATGTATTTAAAAGACTTTAGGACAGAGATTATGGGGAAAGGGATTAGAATAGAGAAAAAGAAAAATTCTTCATTTATACGTAAAAATAGTGATCTGTTGTTTTCCCATATTCCAAAAATTGCTTTGATTTCATAGACCTGAATTTTATGTGTATCCATTTTAAAGGGAAAAAGTTTTTAAACAGACAAAATACCCTTAAACATGAAAGAATTTTTCATCTCTGATCTGGATAGAAGAAAACCGGGAGAAAAATTGGTTATTAATGGCTGGGCCCAGGATATAAGAATACTCAAAAATGTTGGTTTTATAGTAATGAGGGATCAATCCGGCCTGGTGCAGGTTACTGTGAAGAAGGATTCTCCTTCATTTAATGAACTGAGTGGTATAAGCAGGGAATCTGTAATAAGTGTTACTGGAACAGTCCCTGAGAATGTCCAGAGTAAAATTGGCAGAGAATTTCTTGCAGAAACCATATCCTTACTTAATGTTGCGGAATCTCCACTTCCACTTGGTATTGTGGACGAGGTAGAGGTTGACTTTGATACAAGGTTCAATAACAGGTTTATGGATTTGAGGAAGCCTGAACATTCAAGAATCTTTAGAGCGAAATCGGCCATACTCTGGGGAATAAGGTCCTTTTTAATGTCACAGGGATTTACAGAAGTGCAGACACCAAAGATCGTATCTGCTGCAACCGAGGGTGGAGCAGACTTATTCAGGGTTAAATATTTTGAAAAGGAAGCCTTTCTGAATCAGAGCCCTCAACTGTACAAGGAGATGCTAATAGCTTCTGGCATAGAGAGAGTCTTCGAAGTAGGCCCTGCATTCAGGGCGGAGGAACATAATACTCCAAGACACCTAAATGAATTTACATCAATTGATATAGAAATGGCCTTCGCTGATCACAATGATGCCATGCACATGCTTGAAAATGCAATAGCCCACGGAATTGAGAATTTTCTTAACACTGTTCCAGGGGCAAAGGACTTCTCTCTTTTAAAGGAACCACCAAAGACTCCTTTCCCCAGAATAACATATGAAGAGTGCGTTTCAATTCTTGCGGAAAATGGAGTGAAAGTAGGGAAGGGTGAGGATCTTAATAATGAACAGCTGAAAATTATAGGATCAAGAATGGATGGATTCTATTTTATAACCCATTGGCCAAGGGAGGTCAGGCCCTTTTATACATCGCTCCTTGAAGACAATAAGGATTTTACAAAATCCTTTGACCTTCAATTCAGAGAAATTGAACTCACTTCAGGTGCTCAAAGAGTTCACAATCCACAGGTACTGAAAAGTAAAATTGAAGAAAAAGGTTTAGACAGTTCAAATTTTGAATTTTATCTAAAAACTTTCAGATATGGAATGCCTCCCCACGCAGGGTGGGGGCTTGGTCTCGAGAGACTCACTCAGGTCATTCTTAATCTTCCAAACGTCAGGGAAGCCTCACTGTTTCCTAGAGACAGAACCAGAGTTTTTCCCTGAACTCTTTCTCTTTCTATCATCACCATAAACAAGTCTGTCCATTTCATCTATGTCCGACGCTTCCAGCTCTTCAAGGTCATCAAGGTTCTTTTTCTTTACCATTTTCAAGACCTGATCATATTAAACAATTCAAAGATAAAAATATTTTTGTCTAAATTCCGATCTTTTATATATATACATAAAACTTTTCAATCGTGGTCAGTTAATGGTACCATCGTGCGATTATATCTTTAAACTATAATTATAAAGTTGTTCAAGAGTTTGGCATAAATTATGATAGTGTATAAGTTCTGCTGTAAAATTGAAGAAGCTCTGCGCAATTGGGATTAGAAGAAGTGAAAAATGCAGGACCAACTGTTATTTTAAGAACCTATCCAAATTTACCAATTTTTGACCATTTAATGGTTCCTCCTAAGGCTCGTTTATCCAACATGTTTTGTATCAATATGGGGAGTGCTGCAACGATATCTGGAGGTGAGTGAGATCATTCACTATGAATCGTAATGGAAACAATAAATACCTTATATTTCAAGCCTACGAGGATTTCTAAAAACCCATTCCCTGAACAGATAAGGGAACAATAACATTTATTCATGGGATAGCCATGTTACTGTGTGAGTGACCTTTACGACACAGTTCTTAGGGAAAAGTACAGGCAATATTTTGTGAATGATCCACT
>NZ_JBLSDF010000019.1:0-36637 GCF_052315355.1 Cuniculiplasma thermophilum | reverse complement strand
CATAAGGAGATCAATACATTCTACAAATCTCATAGAAAGAATGAACAAGGAGATAAGAAGAAGGATCAAGATCATTGATTCAATGCCGTCGGAAGAGAGTGCAATGAAGATCATTTATCTGAGGGCAGCAGAGATAAATGATAAATGGTCCATGAGATCATTGAGGGGATATTATAAATGCATTGATGAGATTAAGGAAATGTTCCAAAGGAGGTATCCTTTATAAATACACAACATTTGGGACACTATGAATCAGGCTGTGGAATTTCTGTTGCGAACAAAGAGTAATTTAGAAAACCTCAAAATATTAAAAAGATGATCTAATAAATTAAAAAAATTTGTTTTTACTGATCCATCAGGAATTCCTGATTGTCAATAATTCCCTCGTCCTTGACCTTACCCATTGCCATGGATATTCCATGTATTATGAGTATCACAAGGATGTTTACAAGCAGACCGAATATACCCACATACATGAAGTCATAGAGGGAGGGCATAAACGCCTTTCCTGAGAAGTTTATGAGGTACTGCCCGTAAATGATCGCAATAATTCCTGCCAGCCAGCCCAGTCCAACGGAGTACTTGCTCATTTTTCTTGTGTACAGGGATATGTAAATGGCCGGAAGGGTTTGAAGAACTATTGCACCCCCAAGAGTCTGAAGGAATACTATATCTCCACTGGCAACCTTTATTAGAGAGAATGCCAGAGAAGCTGCTATTACCACAAGAACCAGTACCCTGGACAACCATGATTGTGTTTTTGAGGATGCGTTTGGATTTATGTACTCGAGGTAAACATTTCTTGTCAAAAGGTTAGCTGAGGAGATTGCCATGATGGATGCAGGCACGACACTTCCAACGACTATTGCAGCATATGCAAAGGATGTGAACAGTGTCGGGAATTCTGCCTTTATCAGATCAGGAATTGCAAAGGATGAATTACTGGCCGAAAACACACCATTGTGTACAACAACAGCAGCAATTCCCAGAATTGCAACCATTAGAAGGAGAATGTTATAAAGAGGCAGTAGTGATGCATTTCTCTTTATTGTCTTTGTATCCTTTGAACCAAGGGTTCCTGTGACTCCGTGAGGATAAAGGAAAAGTGCAAGTGCCGAACCAAGGGCAAGTGTTGTATATCCCAGGCCGAGGGTTGAAGATTCAAATAGAGGCGTTGAGGCGGAGGCGTTGGGTGATTCTGCAAAATATTTTGAAGCGTCTGCGAAAATTGGCTGGAAACCTCCAAGTTTGTACGGGATATATATTACTATAGCTATTACGGCAATCCATATAATTGCATCCTTGAGTATAGCAGTGAGTGCCGGACCTCTAAGACCGCTTACAAAGGTAAAGATGGCAACAAGAGCGAATGCGAATATGAGAGTTATGGTAGCGGGAAGGAACATGGCTCTGAGAACAAATGAAATTGATACGATTTGAAGCGCAATGTATGGGAGTTCGGCAACAACACCAGTCAGACCTATAAGCATAGCCAGAAGTCTCGAATCGAATCGATCTTTCACATAGTCTGATGAAGTTATGTAACCCCTTTTCTTTGATACGTTATAGAGTCTTGGCATTGTTGCATAAACTATTGGATATATCATTATACCATAGGTTATGGCAAACATTGCCAAGGCACCGGATGATGCGGCCAAGCCCGGAACTGCAATCAGTGTGTAGGCAGTATAGAGATCACCACCAAGCAGAAACCAAATAACAACTGTTCCAAACCTTCTTCCTCCAAGACCCCACTCCTGAATATCTTCCATTGTCTTTGGTTTACGCCACAGGTATGCAATGAATCCAATAAACAGGGCAATAATCACTACCGCGAAGAACAACGCATAATCCAAATCGTTAAATGGATTGACACTCATGCACTCACCCTACCCTTTGATTCCCTATTCTCTATAAAGTATACAATAGACGTCAGAATGGCAGCCAGAAATATCCACAGGATCTGATACCAATAAAAGAACGGCATCCCTCCCAGATATGGTGTAGCCCTATCGTAAATGCTAAAACCTAGAACCATGAACGCATAGGGCAATACTAGAATTATGAACTTCAATATGCTATTCATTGTCATGTACAGCTATATATAATATTTAAATCTTTCCATCAGACATTCTTTTCAAGGCACAATATTTCTCTCATAAAATGAGAGTTAATAGGTATTAAATATAATTTCATGAATTTCTATACTTCCCTCATTTAAAATAGAATGAGTTTAAAATGGCACCATTGCCATTTTTATTGAATGATATAAGAATGAAAAACTACCTTAAACTTAATAAAGTGACACTTAAATAATTTGGTAAAGTGAAATTGAAAGATTTGCATTCTTTAAAGGATAATTTCCAATGTAAGTATTTATCCTCATAATTTGAAGAATATGGGAATTGTGGAATTATTATATATGTATCAAGGCATGTATATGCATGAATGTGATAATGGTAACTAGCCGTGGGCCATATTCTTATGACAGGGGAAGAAATGGCGCCGTAAGGAGGGATAATGTTGGCGGAGTTGCCACAGGACTTAAGAATGTGCTTGAAAAAAATGGTGGAGAATGGATATGCTGGGGTGATGGCTCTCTTGACAGTCAGTTTCTGAATGAAGATAATGGTAAATATAAGATACACAGAATAATACTTGACCAAAAGGAAAAGAAGGGATATTATGATGATTACAGTAACAGCACACTTTGGCCGCTCTTCCATTATTTCAGGGAGAAGATATACCACGATTCAAGGGCTTATCATTATTACAGACAGGTAAACAGAAAATTCAGTGAACAGATTGTCAAGGTTATAAAAAGTGATGATGTCATATGGATACATGATTATCAGCTGTCCCTTGTACCTGGATTTCTGAGGGACCAGGGAATCGGTAATAGAATAATATTTACATGGCACATTCCCTGGGTGTCCAGCGGTTTCTATTCAATACTCCCTGAAAGAAACGATATTGTAAGGAGCATATCCACTGCCGATTCCATAACCTTCCATACTGATACATACGGAAAAAATTTCAGAGATTCGTACTACAGGGTAATTGGAAAGGATAAGGATCTGGAAAAACGAATTCACACAATACCCTTGGGAATAAATTACAAATATTTTGCATCAGGAATTCAGAGAGTGAAGAAAAAACCATTCCATCAGGAAAAGATAATCTTTTCCATTGACAGACTGGATTACACCAAGGGTCTTGTGCAGAGGGTGAATTCCATAGAAACCCTTATGAAGAAATATCATGAAATGAAGGAGAAGTTCGTTTTCATCATGATTGTTACCCCTAGCAGATCAGGGGTGAGAGACTACGATATGCTCAAGGATGAACTTGAGATGAACATAGGGAGAATTAACGGTCTTTATGGGAATATACACTGGACTCCCATAATATACATGTACAGGAAGGTTTCATCATCACAGCTGCATAACTACTACAAATGGGCAGATATTGCTCTTATTACACCGCTCATAGATGGTCTCAATCTTGTGGCTGAGGAATATATCAGCACAACGGAGAAGGGAATTCTAATCATTTCTGAATTTGCAGGAGTGTCAAGATATCTGAAGGGTGCCATTCTTACGAATCCTAATTCAGGAGACGATGTGGCTGAGAAGATAAAGAAGGCAATGGAAATGAATAACGACGAAATAGAATTAAGGCTAAAGACAATGAAGGAATTTGCTAAAAGGCACGATGGTTCATGGTGGATGAGGAAAGTTCTGGATACTATAAAACAGTAAGTGAGAGAATAAGGAGTGAGATTATTCATGGTTCCCAGATATTTCTGGATTATGATGGTACCCTTGTGCCAATAGTTATCAATCCGGAAGAGTGCTATGCCGATGAAAAACTAAAAAAATTGCTATCTGATATTTCAAAAAATTATGAACTTTTCATAGTTTCTGGGAGACAGATATCAGAACTTAGAAAATTCATAGGCCTGGACCTTAACTTCATAGGGATGCACGGAGCAGTTTCCTATATGAATGGCAGGGAAATCCCTCTGGTTCCAGGATTTTATCATTATGCTGATAGGGTGAAAGAAATTTCCGAAATGCATCTGGAATACCAGTACAAAGGGTTGAGAGTTTATGATAAATCTTCTGGAATCTTGTTTCACCTTGGACTTGTGGATGCAGCCATAAGGGATGAAATTACAGGGAGGGTGGAAGATATAGCTAAGATGTACCATATGGATCTGTACAGAGGAAAAAATGTTTTGGAATTAAAGATACCGGGAGTAAACAAAGGCGATGCCATCAGAAAGTTCAGAAATAGCATGCCATGCATGATTGCCGGCGATGAAGGAACAGACGAAATGGCCTTTAATGAGTGCAGAGAATGCCTGACTATCCATGTGGGCACAGGAAAGACCATTGCCAGATATAGTGTGCCTGATGTCTATTCATTTCGTAAGATTCTTGAGATTATGATTCAATGATTTATCATAACCCGTGGACATCGTAAAGATCAATTCTTCTTTGTCTTATTACCGGAACGGAATCTCTGTAATCATCCACCTTTGAAAGGTCTATTTCTCCCTGCAGGTCTCCAGCATCTTCGTCCAGTTCCATCAATATCTGTCCGTAGGGGTCCACCACCATTGAATGGCCTATAAAATCCTCCCCGCACTGATCCGCAGCAAGGACAAAAATTCCATTTTCCATGGCTCTTGCTCTTAAAAGTGTTGCCCATGTTTCATATTTAAGATGACCCCTGTAAAATCCTGCCTGAACTATGAGAATATAAGCACCCTGCAAAGAGTAGAGACGACTGATTTCGGGAAATCTTATATCGTAACATATTTCCATTGCGGTGGGAACTTTTCCATGGATCAAAAATGGTTCAGGTATTTTATTTCCTCTTTCATAGAGTCTGGATTCACTGAAACCGTAGGAATCGAATAGATGAATCTTAGAGTACCTTCCCGATATTCTCTCGGAACTGTTTATGTGAAGGGATGTGTTGAGGGGTTTACCGTAATTTTTTTCCACAAAATTGATAACTACATCCACAGATTGATTGGAGGCGGCCTCGCTTATTGTTCCTATAAAGGAATCATCATAGCTTTGGGCACTGCTCATAAATGCCTCAGGATTTGAATAATCCGGATAAAGCATTGAATACTCTGGAAAAATTATTATGGTGTTTTTCTCAGTTTCATTTATTTTAGCTGTTATGAAATCCAGATTATTTTTCAAAATGCTTCCGGACTTCCACTGAACAATTTTAAATTTTATCTTATTATCCATAAACATCACCTATGACTTTAGATTCAACTTTTCTGGAAGATAGGTTTCTGTCACAAAATTAAGACCGTATTTTGCAAGGGCCTGCTGTTCAGCCTTCTGATTAATCTTCAGCATTGTTTCTATCTCAGATTTCCAGAATTCCGTATTGAATCTTGGATCCTGCAATTCTGCATTGAGAGCACCTATATCCTTGTCGTTCAGTTTATCCGTTGGAAGGTCATAGGTTAATATATCACTGGCAGTAATTCCCACAAACTCAGCAGTGGGAACTGCAAGCCAGTGAGAAATATGGGCAGTCTTTATTGCTCCGTAGGCAATGGAAGCATATATTCGAAAAGACCATGGATCACCATCGGTGAATATGTAGACAGGAAGGCCCATCTCCTCATTCATCCTTTTCAGAAGCCTTCTTGTACTCCTTGCAGGCTGGCCTTTCAGGTGAACAAGAATTGCCCTGAAATCCTCATCAAATTTATTTTCCACCAATCTGTCAAACATACCTCCCGTTTCCAGAGCAACAATCATGTCTGCATCATGGGAGATCAGTCTTAGTTTTTCGGATTCCACATTGTATGGTATTGTGTATCCTGCATCTCCAACGTCATCCCTGCAATTTATCCTCTTGAATTCGTTCTTTCTGTTCTTCTCCTCTATTGTTATGTTTCCGATTATGCTCGCACCATTTTCCTCGGGCCTGAGGTGAAAATCCTCCCTGAGGAGTTCAGTTATCACTTCCAGATCTTCCACCAGGAGATTGGATTCATCCTGTGCAGTAAATTTATAATCTTTCCACCCCTCTGATATGTAGTACATTTCTCTGAGTGTGGACGACTTTGACTCCTTAAGCATTTCCATTATAAACTGAATTGTGTACAGCGATTTTGCCATGAACTGTGCGCCATCCATCTTTCTGGCCGATCTGACAACTTCCTGTTCACCATACTTCCAGACCCCAAGAAGGTTATCAAGGACAATGTTTTCCCTTGTCCTGGATTTTAACCTTATTTCCGGAATTTCCCCTCTGCTTATTGCATCATATATCTGTCTTGCAAAATCCCTTAGAGATTCTTCTGTGTTATCACTGCTCCTCATATGTTTCCACCCCCTTAAGTCCCCAGTCTGCGGGCAATTCCTCAGCCCCCTGAACATATACCGGATTTATTCCCGTAAAATAGTACTCTGCCCCTGAGTACCCACCTGATATCTTTTCCAGGTCTTCATCGTATTTATAGACATCTGATGGATTCAGATCTTTTATCTCAATATCCTTTTCACCAAAGGGATAGACTATTTTCAGATTCATGGATATATTTTCCATGGTATAATTCACCACAGATGTACGGGAAATTTTTCTTTCCCCATCCTTCACTACATCCTCTCTTATGAAGACCACATTGGCAATCCTGCTTATAACCATTTTACAGTCCGGTACCTCCTTAGAAAGTATCTCTGCACTTTTCTTTGCAATTTCAGGAACCACAACACTAACAAGATTGAATTTCTCCCCTATTTTCTTGTTCCTCTCTGCTCTGCTGTTAAATTTCCTCAGTTGCCTTACTTCGACCCGTATAACATTCTTTATTTCATCCATTATTTCATCGATTGGTGCTATGGCCTCCTTAGACTCGGATATGTATGGAATTCTTGGTCCATGGACGTGAACAAGAATTATTGCCGGACCGTAGGGAACCCCCTTACCCTGCTTCTGATCAAACCCCAGCTGCCTCCAGTCTATATCGGAAACTGCCTGTGTGATTGCACATGATCCGGGTTGAAAAAGAAGCGGAACCTTGTTTGCATAACGTACAATCCTCACCGGCTGATCTGAAGGGAGGTCCCCACCGTAGACCATGCCAACTTCTACAGAAAATGGATTTCCCTTGTAAATTCTTACCTTTCCAGACACAGGCTTTCCAAAGAATGCAGGTCTCTCCTCACCGTATACTGAAAGCATTCCCAGTCTGATGAACTGCTCTGAGATTGGAGAAAGTGATTCAGCTGTAGGGGGCATAAGCTTTGTCTGTGAGATGGCTTCCATTATGGAACTGGCCTGTTCCTTTGTTATCTCCTTCGGCTTTGTCTCAGGATTCACACCTGCCTTTTCCAGTATTTCTGATGCAGAATTCTCACTTACTCTGGAGAATTCTGATGCCAACATCTTCAGTATAGTTTCGCTCTCAGTGATCTGACAGAGGGACAGAAGTTCTCCAAGCTCAATACCGTATGGGTGTGGCTTTGTTGCCTTTGATGGTTTCGCAGGTTCCTCGATCGATCTTTCAAATACTATGCTCTTTCCATCTGGATCAGTGAAATGAATTCTTGCATTTGGATTTACAACTGCAACTTCCTTCAGATATTCCATTATGGACTGCTTTCCTGTTACATACCTACCCTTTGCGGTGATTGATATGGAAGTCCCTGAAACCCGGTCCCATATTATTGGTTCTTCCAGTTTAAGATCTGCAGTGTTTGTCCTCACATCTATCCCAAGAATGAAATGAAAGGCGACTTCATCCTGCTCCCTCTTGGTGATAATCTCACAGGGCTCTCCTGAGGTACTCTGACCGTAAAGAATTGAAGCCGTGATTCCAAGACCCTGTTGTCCCCTTGTCTGCCTGAGAACGTGAAACCTTGAACCATAAAGTAACTGACCAAAAACCCTTGGAACAACAGTTCTCTCTATACCGGGACCGTTATCAATTATTGTTAATTTGAAAATATCCCCTGTTCTCTTCTCTATAGTTACTGAAATATCAGGCAGTATTCCCTTCTCCTCACAGGCATCAAGGGAATTATCCACCGCCTCCTTCACAATCATAAAGAGAGATTTTTGAGCAGAATCAAAACCAAGGATGTGCCTGTTCTTTTCAAAGAATTCAGAAACTGATACCTGCTTATACTCCTCTCTTTTCGGTTTAGAAGCCATGATCCTTCATGTTTTCTCCTTTAAAGCGTTTTTCATATTGTCATACATTTGTCATTTTTCAATGATGGAAATTTCCTTAATTCCACGGACAACGCCATTATTTCTCTGGAACGATCAGAAGATGATTGCTTCAACCATCGTGGTAATCCTTTGCATAATCAGATAAAAAGAATATTTGGAAAGGATTACATATTTGCTTATCTTTTTTTATTCTATTAAGACTTACTGAAAAGTATGGAACCTGGAAAACAGGATGAACCTATTGAAGAGACAATAAAGCGTTTGAATTCAAATCCCAATGGGATAAGTGACGGGGAAGCGGCGGAAAGGATAAAAAAATTTGGACCAAATGTGATTACAGAAAAAAAGGTAAATCCTCTTGTAAAATTCATTCTAAAGTTCTGGGCCCCGGTACCTTGGATGCTTGAACTGACGGTGATTCTTACCTATTTCTTCGGAAAATATTTGGATATGTATGTGATTCTCTTTCTTCTTGTTTTCAACGCTATTGTCAGTTATATTCAGGAATTAAAGGCTCAAGATGCCATAGAAATTCTGAAAAAGAGAGTAAGTGTGTCGGCCAGGGTCCTGAGAAATGGAAACTGGAAGAATGTTGATGCGTCAAAAATTGTTCCTGGAGATATAGTTCACGTTAGAATGGGAGATATAATTCCGGCAGATATGAGAATTATCAGTGGGGAATCCCAATCTGATCAATCAATGCTAACAGGTGAATCTCTGCCTGTGAAAAAAATTCCAGGCGATATACTCTATTCAAGCTCCATTTTGAAAAGGGGGGAAGCAACAGGAATAATAATAGCAACAGGATCCTCAACTGTCTTTGGAAAAACTGCTCAGCTTGTTAATATTGCAGGTGCAAAATCCCATCTTGAAGCCCTGATTCTGAATATTGTAAAATACCTCGTTGTAATGGACCTTGCACTAATTGGCATTCTTCTGGTTTATTCCCTTTACATACATGTCAGCCTTTCTGATGTTATACCATTCTCTCTGGTCGTCTTAATTGCATCAGTACCAGTTGCCCTTCCAGCTACTTTCACAATGGCCATGGCAATTGGTGCTTTGGATCTGTCCAAGAGGGGAGTTCTTGTTACTAAATTGACCGCAGTTGAAGATGCTGCCTCCATGGATACTCTTTGTTTGGATAAAACCGGAACAATAACGGAAAATCGACTCTCGGTCAGCGAGCCGGTTCTTTATAATTCAACAGAGAACGACCTGATGTTTTACGCAATGATGGCTTCCGATGCATCTACGCTTGATGCCATAGATATTGCAGTTATAGATTATACAAAAAAACATGGGTTTCTTGTTCCCAATGTAACAAGAAAGGAATTTGTACCCTTTGATCCGGCTATAAAAAGAACGGAGGCAAAGATAGAAACCGATTCAGGTGAGTATCTCATAATGAAAGGCGCCCCACAGATCATCGTTGGTATGTGCAATGTTGAGAATAAGGGTGAAATACTAGACCGTGTAAAGGAACTTGGAAGCAAGGGATTCAGAACTCTTGGTGTCGCAAAAATTGGTGAAAAAGAGAAAACCTTCCTTGGATTGATCCCTCTGTATGATCCACCAAGATCTGATTCCGAGAAATTTATCAAGGAACTTAAGGCAATGGGTATCAGGCCCAGAATGATCACAGGAGACTCCTCTGCAATAGGAAGTGAAATAGGTAGGGAAGTTTCCATAGGAACAGAAAGCTGTACCATGGCAGACATCAGGGAGAGGAGGAAAAACATTGACCAATGCGACATTGTTGCGGAGGTCTATCCGGAGGACAAATACAATATAGTGAAGGAACTCCAGAACGAAAAGCACATTACCGGAATGACCGGAGATGGAGTTAACGATGCTCCTGCACTGAAACAGGCCGAGGTTGGAATAGCTGTGTCAAATGCCACAGACGTTGCAAAGGCTTCAGCAAGCCTGGTGCTGACTCATGAAGGACTTGAGGACATTGTTTCCGCCGTGGTAGATGGAAGGAAGATATTTCAGAGGATGTTAACTTACACCTTGAACAAGATAATCAAGACAGTTCAGGTGGGCATCTTTTTGACCACGTCATTCTTTCTGGTAGGTTTTTTCGTGACCACACCCTTTGACATTATACTCTTGCTCTTTGCCAACGATTTCGTGACAATGTCCATTTCCACTGATAATGTTGGTTTCTCCAAAAAGCCCGAGCAATGGAATCTGAAATCTCTTGTGGGCTCCTCTGTCTCACTTGCCCTTCTCATAGTAATTGAAAGCTTCTTTGTACTGTGGACAGGATTGAGATTTGGACTGAACCATGAGGAGATACAGACATATATTTTTGCAATGCTTGTATTTTCGGGACAGTTCACAGTATATATGGTCAGGGAAAGAAGGGCATTCTGGAAGTCCAGGCCCTCAAAATATCTCCTCACTGCATCCATAATGGATATAATTGTAATAACAATAATCACATCACAGGGTATTCTGGTTACACCAGTTCCACTGGTATACATCATTGCAGTACTTGTAATATCATTCCTGTGGATGGTAATGCTGGACAGGCTAAAAGGTGCAATATTCAGGCATTACGCAATCTAAAAACCCTTTCTCATTATAATTTATGAATATTAAATGGCCACCTTTATTCGGTGATTATAGAGAACAATACTGTTTTGAAATTTTAGGATAAAACTGATTCATTACAAACAAAAATATGGTCTATGAAAATTTGGAAAATTTTATTTTCATACCCATGATGATTTTCCCTTCTACATAAGATTTTCAGACCTTTATAATTGGATATGGTAAATGTTTTTAAACAAAATATCCAAGGTCGTCCTTCTGATTGTGCTCCTGCATCTCACCCTGCATCTTTTCAGTGAGCTGTTCTATATTCCTGCTTCTCTCTTCCATTTCCTTGAGATTTATTCTGAAACCGATAAGGGACGACAGGGTTTTAATTATTGAAAGAGCCGCCTTTGGGTCCGTAAAATATCCAGAGGTCTCACCCATTATGCATGCAGCATCCATTCCATAGAACTCTCCTGCTAAACCCATGATCACGCCTGCGGATCCTATTATCCCGCCACCGGGTTCATTTTCTGAGAAAATAACACCCGCTGACTCCAAACGCTTCTTCATCTTGATATCTGTCACGGCTCCGAGGATCCTTGGGTTTTCAACAAGTTTCCCGATCCCATATCCACCCAGAGTATAAACTAACTTTACCCCATTTTCCTTTGCTATATTCAGTATTGTCTCTGCTATCTCATATTGACCCTCAGGAGTGCTTCCCTGAAAATCGCCCGTAAAGATCATCAGACTCTTCTTCTTGGTCAGGTTCTTGCCAAATATGCTGTTTCTTGGAAGATAAGCAGCTCCGCTCGGATTTACAAAAACCTGGGCAGGAAGATGAGTTGAAAAAATATCATGGGTTTTAACCATCTTCAATTTCTCAATTATATAATCGACTGCCAATCTGGCAACATTCCCTATTCCTGGTAAACCGCATACTAATACCGGGGGATTTTCAAACACAAAATCCTCTTCTATTCTCTTAACCACTACTCTATCCATCTAAACCTTCTCCAATTCTTCCAGCCGATATTTCTGAAACCTGTCCGAGGTTGAATACTTTGGAGGACCAGCCAGAACTGTATTACCCTGACACACAGGGCATTTAAATTTCAGGGTGTAAGTACCGCATATGGGGCATTTTCTAATAGTTCCTTTCATTTTTCCTTACTTTCCCTTTCAAATTCGAAGGTCACACCAAGCTTCTTTGATGTGTCCTGGATGTTCTGGATTGAATTTTTTAAAATATCTTCTGCTTCCTTAAATTCTCTGCTTCTGACCTTGATCAGATATCTCGGTGCACCTGCATACTGTATCTGAACACCATCACGCTCCCCGGCGGTCAGGCACGCCTTAATCTTTTCTATTCCATCTGATGCAAGTGAATACATCTCGATCTTTCCGCCGATCTTTACAAAGGGTGAAGCCACATTCTGCTGAGCTACCTTAATGAAGACTGTTCTCCATTTTGCCCGAGTACCCTTCATGAATTCGTCACCTTCACTGGATGCCTCTTCAAAGGCTTCATAGAGAGACCCAAATTTCTCAACAAGGTCATTTCCAAACTCTTCCATGCACTGCTCCTTTTTCTTCTTTAGGTTCTGGGCCACTATTTCCATTAGTTTGTCTGCCTTCTGATCGTTTTTCCATTGTGATATCTTATCTCTCTTTTGATGCTCATTTACTCTTTTAAGGGATAATTCCACAACCTTTCTCTTTGCATCTACCTGAAGAACCTTACATACAGTTTTCTGTCCCTCTCGCAGGTGATCCTTAATAAATTTGACCCATCCACTTGCCACTTCAGAAATATGAATATATCCATTAACCCCGGGGAATTCATCCAGTTTAACGTCAGCACTGAATTTATCCACTTTCAGTATCGTAACTACTACCAGATCCCCTTCCTCAGGTAATTCAGATTCCATATTCATCAGTATTCTTCCACAATTTCTCCAGAGGTCTTTATGAGTCCACCGGTAGGTTTGATAATTTCAGCTCCGCAAATATGGCAGCTAACCTTACTTGACGCCCTTGTGAAGGTGATCTGCTCGTTTCCACATTCAGGGCACTTGATTTTGATAAATTTGTTGGCTTTTCCCTTGAGCTTTTTCATCTCCTTCTCTCCCATTATCTCACCTCAACTATTTCAAATTTCTTTGCTCTCTGTGTTGGGCTGGTCGTTGCCTTCTTGCATTTTAGACACCTGTACCTTATGCTTACCCTCTTTGTTGGTTTCTCTCTCCCTTCAAATTTAGGCCTGGGGAAACCTCCAAAACCTGAGGTTACTCTTCTGAATCTCCTCTGACCTGCCCTGAGTTCGCTTGCCTTTCTCTTCCTTACTCTTTCGACCTCGTGGTTCGTGTGCTCCTTGCAGAATTTGCAGTACATTTTAATATTTTTTGGCATTTTCACTACGTTCACCCTTAAATATCAAACTTAAGTGTTGATTTTACCAGTATTCCTTATCCATATAAGTATTTATTTAGAAATGAATCCCTTTTGTTCTTAATTACAAATTCATTCCTTTCATCACGGTACCTTCCAGAGATCTATAATTGTGTTCCCTATTGATTACCTGAATATGTGCCATAGTTGGAAATATAACTATGAACCTTTCATTCCCATATAACATTCTTTGAGATTTCATTTTTATTGCTGCAATGAAAATGAAGAACCCATATTTCTTTAGATATTTTTTTATATGCCAGTTCAATAAGCCTTCAATCAGTATGCCAAAAAATCCAGATACAGGAAATAAACCGCTGGACGTTTTAAGAAACTCAGCAGAGAAAAATGTTCTTGTGGACGTTAAAGGAAACAGAGGGTATTCAGGTATCCTTGAAGGCAATGACGTATACATGAACCTGGTCTTGAGAAACGCCAGTGAAATAATAAATGGTGAGGTTAAGAGTTTCCATAACAGGATACTTGTAAGAGGAGACAATGTAATATATGTGTCCCCGTCAAAAGGTGATGAACAATGAGTAATGGAACAGCAGTAATGGGAAAGATGAACAACAAGAAGGTTCACATTAGATGCAGAAGATGTGGACATCACTCTTACCACGTAAGAGAGAAGAGGTGCGCTCACTGTGGCTTCCCAGCCCCAAAGCTCCGATCCTATAACTGGGCTAAAACCAAGTGAGAATTGTGCTGTAGTTGGATACTACGGCACGTCAGATTCTTTTGATAAACTTTATGTCTCACTGAGAACGTTGCAGCACAGGGGTCAGGAGGCTTCCGGTGTTGCTGTTTTTGATGGTAGAAGGGTTAATCTTTTAAAGGTCGATGGATACGTTTTTGAAGGATTCAAGCCCTATATAGAAGCAAATCAGGTCCCCCATGGAAACGTTGGTATAGGTCATAATAGATATTCAACTGCTGGACAGAAGAATCTCACAGGGGCCGGTCCATTTTTAATATCAACTGCCAATGGTGATATGGCTCTTGCTCATAATGGTGAGATAGTAAACCACAACGAACTTCGTGAGGAGTTAAAGGAAAAAGGCGTTCCATTCCTTACCAAGACAGATACGGAGGTTATGTTAAATATCATTGCAAGGGAGATTAAACTCAGGGGAACAAAATCAGGCATAAGGAGTGCCATGGATATCCTGAAGGGGTCTTACTCTGCAATTCTTCTCATACAGGGAAAGATGTTTGCCATGAGAGATCCCATGGGATTCAGGCCATTGATTTTGGGAAAAGTAGGTAATGACTACGTGGTTGCCTCTGAAAGCTCAGCCATAGAAGTACTTGGAGGAACCATCATAAGGGATGTAGATCCGGGAGAGGTTTTGGAATTTTCTGACGGAACTTACAACAGTATAATACGAGTCCCATCACCCAGACTTGCGCACTGTATGTTTGAATGGGTTTATTTCGCAAGGCCGGATAGTGTTATGGACAGAAGGGAAGTTTACGAGAGCAGATTAAAAATGGGCATGGAACTTGCAAAGGAATTTCCTGTTGAGGCAGATATTGTAATCCCGGTACCTGATTCAGGGAGAACTCAGGCCCTTGGATATTCCCAGCAATCAGGAATTGAATACAGCGAAGGGCTTTTTAAAAACAGATATTCGGAGAGAACGTTCATAATGCCAGGAGAGGCAAACAGGGATGTGGCCATAAAAATAAAATTAAATCCAATCAAGAGTGTGATAAAGGACAAGAGGATAATTCTTGTTGACGATAGCATTGTAAGGGGCACAACAATGAAGAGAATTGTTGGTATTTTGAGAAATGCAGGGGCCAAAGAAGTTCACGTAAGAATAGGTTCTCCACCCATAATCGCTCCCTGTTATTTTGGCATAGACATGAAAACAAGGGACCAGTTCATAGCCCTGAATAAAACCCCTGAGGAGGTGTCCTCCCTGGTCGGTGCCGATTCTGTGGCTTATCTTTCCATCAATGGACTCATGAAAAGTATTGGAATGACAGAAAGGGAACTTTGTCTGGGTTGTCTTACTGCAAAATATCCTCTCAAAGTGAGCGGGGAAATGGAAGTGGGACAAACAACGCTGGATCAGGCCTGAACAATTTTTTCCTTCATTTTGTCTATTTCTTCCTTCCGGATTGGATTGCCGGAAAAATCTGCACGGAGACATATGGCAAGTTTTCCAGCCAGTTTCCTTGCCACCTTTCCCCTTGTTGATGGAGTTGCAGATGAAACCAGAGGAGATTTGTATATTAAGCCGTACTTTGGATTTTTAACCTTCTTTATTTTACTTATAAAGAGAGACTTCTCTGCTCCTGCCATCTGAATGGAAGATGATCTGCTCATGGCAAGTCTTTCCAGATTACCAAAATGGGCCAGAAGTTCTGCAACCGTCTCTGTTCCTGCAAGATATGATGAGCCCGGTAAAATTTGAATGATTCTGCTTTCAATGTCACTCCAGAGTTCGTTCTTCTTCTGAGACATATTCATCCCAAGGGTCCCAATCTTAACCATGCCCTCTTCATCCTGTTCCATCAGGTCACGGAAAAACTGTTCCTTGCTGCCGTGATTCCCCGTTATGAGTGAAAGGGCCAGGGATTTTTCATACAGTGTATTTATAAGTTCATCCATGGAGAGATAAACATTGATGATCTTTACCAGCTTCCAGTCTTCACCCAGCGACTTTCTTAATTGAGAATGTCCGAATGCTATGATGGATTCTCTGAGATCTGGCATTTTTTCAGGTTTTATCTCTGTTGTCGGAACATCATTACCCTTGAACAGATCCTGAAATACTTCCACTGGATTGCTTTCCAAACCCTCGTACCACTCAAATCGCCCATTAATTTCCTTACCGTACCATTTATCGTATTTATGAGTGGAACTCATCTTCGGTCACGCCCCTTATAGGGTGGTCTCCTTGCCCTCTCTGATCTGAATCTCTGATCTCCATGATTTCTCTCCTCAGATCCTTTCATGGAATCCCGAGGAATATTATTTTTTTTATTCCTGTCATTGCCACTGAATTTATGCACTTCCATCTTCTTTTCCTTTTTAACTTCTGAATCTGTACTCCCCTCAGGTTCGATCATGATTCTATCGAAATCCACTATTTTTGTCTCCATAATCTGATTATATGATAGGAGCATCTTTCCGGTACCAACAAGTTTTCCGCTCTCCGAGAATACTCCAACTCTATCCCCTGCTAGTGGATTACCGATTATTGCCTTTAAGCCACCCGGATAGAGATCTGAGCCATGAGATATTGTCTTCAGGGCCGAATCCTTAACAATAACCTTTGGGTAAGGTGAAAAAAGGTATGATGCGGCGAATATGGATTCCCGCAATGGCTTATCCTTACCTTCACCTGCAAGGATCATATAGTCGCTCAGCTGCTGAAGGGTGATGCAATTCTTTTCAGTGAAGGGAATGGTGCTTATTCTTCTCAGATCGGTCATGTTAGCCCTTGTACCCAATAGATATCCCATATCAAGACACAGTGTCCTAACATAAGTTCCTGATTCACACTTAACCCTGAAAAGAATGTCCCTGCCATCAATTTCAAGAATTTCCAGTTCGTAAATCTTCTTAGGTCTTACCCTTCTGGCAACCGCACTCTTAATTGGAGGTAACTGAAATATTTCGTCCTGAAAAAGATTGAAAATTTCCCTTATCCTGCCCTCATCAACCTCACTGTGAAGTTTCATGGTGGCAATATATTCTTTGGGTTGCTCATGTGCGATCTCCACTAGCTTTAATGCCTTACCCATGGCCATTACAAGCAGACCTGTGGCCTGTGGATCAAGAGTACCAACATGACCTACCTTTTCAACACCTGTTATTTCCCTTACCCAGTGGTCCACCTGATGACTCGTTGGCCCCTTCGGTTTGTCTATGCATATGAAGCACCCTTCTTCAGGCATGGGGAAAGATGTAATCGTAGATTTTTTTTGCAACGTATTCCGCTCCTCCTTCTGTGGTATCTATTACAGCATCATATATGCTTTTATCATCCATATCGAAATTGAAGTACTTCTTGAAACGGAGATTCTCTGAATGTTCTCTCTCCAAAACACGCTTCCTTACGTCTTCTGAGGATTCTCTTTGAGTAACCCTCCTAACCCTCTCCTCAAGTGGGGCGTCAAGAAAAACTTTGAAGGCCGAAATGCCGGCAGAATATGCAATCCATCCGCAGAGCCTTGATTCAACAATTATATTATCATTCTCCCTCAGGAATTTCTCTATCTCCCTGTTGAGACGAAAATCCATGGAATCATCAGTTTCAGCAAATTTATTAAACTCCTCAATGGTTAAACCCATGTTCTCTGCCAATTTACGGAAAAAATAACCTCCAGAATATACCTTGAAACCAGTAAGCTGACTTAAAAAATTAGATACTGTCGATTTACCACTTCCTATGTGGCCACTAACAGTAATTTTCATGCCGGACTTTCTTCCTCCTCCTTTCTTATCTTATAGGAGAAATCCACATATTTTATCACCATAGTTATAAAGTAACCAACGACCATGTTTGATATGAAGGATATTATGATCCAGCTTGGAAAGAATCCGATTATTGCGTTAAGATTTACATTGGATGCCCATGGAAATGATACATAGGAGAATTTAAGGTTGGAGAGAAAGTAGTAGAGCCACACAAATATGAGAAGCGTAAACATTGACAGAAATATAAGTGGTGTTGTACTGGCCATCTGGGTTGCCTGCTGTTCAAGCATCATATCCTGTCTCATCTTGTTAAGTTTGTTGACCTTGTCTCTGTCATTTTCCCGATAAGCCTTGGAAAGGGCCTGACTGAAGGCTCTCTGTCTTGTCTGGGCCCTCCCTATCTTAACCCAGTCTGTGAAGAAATATCTGGGTATACCGCTGACCAGTCCGGTTATAATTCCTGAAAGACTTATTGTCAGAACAGGATACTTATAGCCAAACCCTATTAATGGACCTAAAACGAATTGAAATGCGCTCCCGATGGCATCTCTTACTGGAATCACATATATTACCACTATACTGAAAATGAATATCAGAAAGTAAAGACCCTGAAATTTATACAGGGATTTTGTCATTTCCTTCTGTCTTTGAAGCTGTTCAAGTCTTCTATCCTGCTCCGTCATCTTGACAACCTCTTAACTATTTCATTGGATGCATCTTCAGGCTTTCCCTCACCATTGTTTATGAAACTGACAGTTGCTCCTGTATAAACAGAATATGACACAGCATACATCCTGTTTATCTCCTGGTGAAGACGTATATCATCGACGGTTTCTTCGTCCCTCTTTCTGGTAGGATCATTATCACGCCTCTTCTTGATCTCCTCAGGGCTTGCCTCCAATAAGAAAAATGCGGCTACCTTGAGTTCCCTTATAACCCATTCGGGAAGACCAGGAAGGAAGCCTTGATTTCCCCTTATGGCCATATGAGTATCAATTACTACATCCTCCATCTGACCAATAGTGGAGGCGGCCTTTTTCTGGAGATTGATCTGTGTATCGACACTGAGTTTTCTTATCTCATCTCTTGATTCCACAAGCTTAATGTCCTTTGCCATTTCGAACATCAATGTACCGTAATTTATAATATCGTAGCTGGTGCTTTTTTCCAGGTGCTTCAGGACTGTTGATTTTCCAACACCTGCCACACCAGCAATAACTACTCTCATTTTATCCCTCCACGAAGAACTGTCTGATCAGTGGGTGCATTTCCATTATCTGCTCTCTTCCTACTGCTTCATAGAACTGTATGACTATACCCACAGCAAGAAGTAAGCCTGTTCCTGATGTGTTTCCCACAGTTCCTATAAGATCTGCTGCTGCAGCCAACAGTCCCACTGCTGCTCCACTGAATATGGTTATCACAGGAATATACTTCTTCAGGACTCTTTCCAGTATTTTTGGGTCCCTCCTGAATCCTGGAATCTGCATTCCCGATGATATTATCTGCTTCGCAACCGCGTTTGGACCCATATTGGTTGTTTCAATCCAGAATTTGGCGAACAGTATACTTGCTCCTGTTAGAAATCCAAGGAATATGATAACGTGAAGTATCTCTTCCATTGGTGTGTGACCAAAGAGAACTGTTGTTCCGTAGATCTGTGGCTGGAATATTGGGAACAACCAGTTAGCCAAACCGTTTGGAGTGTAAAGGTAGAATGCTAAGCCTCCTGTTGGTGTGGTGGAAGATATGTTAAGTGCCTTAGCTGCCGCAGGCGTAAGATATGAACCCAGATAGGGATTGTGTCCAAGAATTGGAATCTTACTGAGGGCAGGGCTGCTCCAAAAGAGAAGGGTCCACATGGATACGTTAGCAAGAAGTGCGGTTGCAAGGATAACCGGTATGTTTGATGCATAGAATAACTGCAGTGGATATCTTCCCCTTGCTCCCCTTACTCTCTCGTGGGCAATGGGTAATTCGACCTTACTGCTCTGGAAATATGCCACTATAAAGAATATCAGAAGTGTTCCAAGAAGTGCTATTATGGGGTTTGGCTCACCAAAGAGAAGTCTGGGAATACCGGAAGCTGACTGAAGATAGGATGCCCCACCATTAATTATGGTATAGAATATATCAGGAATTGTACCGGCAGGTGGGTTTGATAGGGATAGGGGAAGACTTAGATTCTGTGGTGCCCAGTTAAAGGCTCCAGTGAACAATTGCTGTGATACACCAGCAGCAATGAAGAGTGAAATACCGGAACCTATACCGTACTTGGAAACAAGTTCATCCATGAGGAACACAAGATATGATCCAAAGAATAACTGGATAACGATGATTGAACTTGCGAGGAAATTACCATAACCGGGCGCGAGAGCGTTAAGACCAGATACCAGTCCAGCATCGGGGACAAGATAACCGAAGGCCTGTGGGATTGCCTCCACAAATATCATAAGAATGACCATCAGTTTCTGAACACCCTGGTATATGGCCTTATCTTCGGAATTTGTGAGATCGATATTAAATATCTTGGCACCGGCAAATAACTGCATAACTATACTTGCAGTAACAATTGGACCTATTCCAAGATCCATCAGGGAACCTTCAGCACCTGCAAATATAGCCCTGAAGGATGCAAATACATCTATTGAGTTTGCGGTATTCAGTCCGTAAATATACACATTGGTTAAGGCAAAATAAAGAACCACAACCACAAAGGTCCACATCAACTTGTACTTGAACTGAACGTGCCCCTTTGCCTTTTTCACCGCAGGAAGCTTTGCCGTCAGATTTTCCAGACCATACAGTTTGGATTTCTTGGGACCTGCGTAACTGACAACCAAATATGTAATGCCAAATAATGGCGACATTATAAGCGCCGCTATGAGTACCTGTAAGAGAGGCAGCTTACTGAAATACCAGAAACCTGCAACTGTCATTAAAAAAATAATGACAACAGGTACTGCTGTTGCTTTATTCCTCTGAATTTCCTTCGTCATCTGATTCTACCGATATCCCTAAAGTGCTAAGCTTATTTATGCATCTTTCGGTTGCCTTTGGTACTATTATTTTAGATTTTACCTTGAATTCCCCCGATGAAAGAAGTTTTGTATATCCAGCTGATTTGAGATCAATAACTGTTGTACCCTCTGATTCTGTGACATAACCCTTGTTTCTGAATACTTCTATTGATTCCGTCAGCTCTCTTAGAGTTATTGGAATTTCTATGTTGCTCATTTTGTGACTTTTGAAGCCGTGTGTCCCAAAGTGCTCCCGGTCATACTTAAGCATCCATACAGACCTGTGCTTTCCAAGTCCAGACATGCCGGAACCTCCCCTCTTACCTTTTCCTCTTCCGGCCTTCATTCCTCTGCCGTAATGGCCTCCTCTCTGTTTTTTAGTTTTCGTTCTTACCATCCATCTTCACCTTCGGAACAAGCATCCTTCTAATAAGTTTATTTATATCCTCTCCCCTGTATCCGGCAGTTCCACCCTCTCCCACTGACTTTCTTATATATTCAAGGCCGCCAATGGGTGGATGTAATCTGAACAGAGGTACAATATTTGGTATATCCCCGTACTTTATCTTACCTGAAATAAGGGCATCTGCAAGACCTTCATAACCTTCCAGAGAAAGGTTCTCCTTTATGTACTCCTCTGTTAGTTTTTTTCTTCCCGAAAGAAGTGCCCTCTCCTTGAGGACCTCCACCAGGGTCTCCTTATTTATCTCTCCCCAGGTAACATAGTCCTTTGCAATCTGAAGCATTCCCTTTGTTGTATCGGATTCTGGAATTACAACCATATGATTTATTCTGTGCAATCTCAATAAGGCAACAGTTTTCTCTGCCTGCGCCCTTATTCCTGTTCTCCCCCTGATTCTAATGACTGCCAGCATTTGAAACACTCCCCGTATATATTGGCGTACTCAGCTGAATCGCAGGATTGATTCTTATCTCTATGGTCTGCTTCAGGGCTGCAAATGTTGCCTCAGCATAATTTACAGTGGTCTTTGTGTGTCCCTTTGCAAATCCCCAAGCATCTTCAATACCGGCCATTCTCAATATTGTCTTGGCAACATCCCCTGTTGCCCTTCCGACACCCTGCGGCGATGGCTTCAGTCTCACAGACACAGATCCAACGTGACCCGTTACTGTGAATGGAAATGTGTGTGCCCTTCCGCAACCGCATTCCCATGAACCACATCCCCTTCTTATCTCTATGAGATTCAATTTTGCATTATTTATAGCCTTTCTTATGGCTGGGGCTGCTTCCTTAGCCTTACCTCTACCAAGACCTACAAAACCGTCCTCATTGCCCACAACGGCCGTTATTGAATAATTCATTCTTCTTCCAGAATCTGTCATTCTCTGAGCCCTTTCTATGTAAATTATCTCATCCTTCAGGTCCGGCATCAGAATGTCAACTATCTGATATTCCCTGAGAGGAAGCTTTGTTGCCAGTGCCTCGGACATGGATTTTATCTGACCAGAAGCGACCATTCTACCAAGCTCAGTTCTGGGTATCCATTTTTCATCTTCCATTTTACTTCACCTTTTCCTGTAATTTTTTCTTCATATCTTCTATATTCAGGGGATTCTTGAGATGCTTTCCCTCTATTCTATCCTCAGATGGAAATATCTCTTCAGAACTTGGCACATCCACGCCCGCATCCTTGAAACCCTTCAGAACAGCGGCTATTCTGCCACCTCTCGTTATGTTATATCTACCTGGATCGAGTATGGCATACTCAACTCCCAGTTCTGTTGCCTTGAGACCCAGCATATAACCTGAAAGATATGCTATCTGTGTGTTGTTTCCAGATATTCCAATCTCCTTCCTGAGATTGACATCTGTTACTGTTGCCATTACCCTGTCACCAACTGGTTCATATTCCACCAGCTGGCTAACAATCCCCTTTCTGGAGGGACGAACCACAAGCCTTGGTGATTCAGACTTAAGAAGTGCCAGTCTCTTCCTGTAATCTGTCACACCTGCCTTCTTTCTCTTTAATATTGTTGGCGTTTTCATTTCTCCTCACCCAGTACACCTGCAATTTTTAACTGCGATCTAAGCTGTGCACGAGATTTTATTGTTCCTCCCTTGATTATTCTGTAATACTTTCTGTAGGTTTTTGGATCAATCTTTCCCTCTGATTTGAGAGTCCTCAATTCATCTCTCAGAGCCCTTATGGTCTTAATCCATCTTCTCTTCTTTGGAAATCTTGCATTTCTTGTACCTCTCACAGAACCTGGGCCTCTTCTTCTCTCCTTGGCCAGCTGTTTCAACCTCTTTTTGAATCTTGCATTGGAATTTCCCTTTTTCTGCTTCAACTGAATAACGTGCTTCTGTATGAGATCCCTGATATCCTCTCTTGTTGCTGCTTCCTGTATAAGACTGATACTGTTAGTATCTATCCATACCCTTGATTCCCCTGCCTTAAATTCATCTGATGCAATTCTCTTTGCTGTGTCTAGCCTCATTTAGTCCACACTCCTGTTAAGGACCCTTATTCCAAGCTCCTCTGCCTTCTCTTCAATCTGAACTCTCTTTTTTCTACCGATAGTTGAGGCAATTCTGCAGGCCTGTATATTTTTGTCAAGTTGTTCAAGCTCCTTCATATTGTGAACAAGAACTTCCCTGAAACCGGAAGGGTGTAAGCCCCTTACAGCGGTAGGTCCCCTGTATCCAGCATCAACCACAGGTGGTCTTCTGCTAAGATGTTCTCTCAGTTTGGAGTGCTTACCCCTTGGCTTTCTCCACTCCTCTCCAAATTTCTTATACCTGAACCATTCCTGTCTTCTGAATTCAACCCTCTTTCTTGCCTGCCTGTTCTTAATTTTTAACAATCTCTTTGTATTTTTGTCAAGGATGGGCTTTATATTATTCATTATTCGCTCTCCTCCGTCTCTATTGGGAATATACCATCCTGGAATATTCTTAGATCAAAGCCTCTTATCTTTGTGGAGCGCTCGATGTTTGAAGATGTTTCTCCAAGTTCCCTCTTGTCAATTCCAGTTAATGTTATCCTGTCGCCCTTAATTGACACCTTTGTGCTGCCCACAATAAGTGCCTCTCTCTGACTCCTTTCCCCCAGGAAATTTTCAATCACTACCTTCCCGTTTTTAACGGACACTCTTGTTGGAAAATGTGTGTAGTCAACCTTCATTGTATAGGTGAAACCTTTCGTTGTACCTTCAATGCAGTTGAGTATTTCTGACTTCCATGTACCCACGATACCATTGGTGTACCTGTTACTCTTCGAAGACTCTATTGTTATCCTGTTATTTTCCATTTTCACTCTGACGTAATTATCAAGGAAAACTCTGGATACCTCACCAAGCTTTCCCTTGAATGTCCATTTTCCTGATTCCTCCCTAACTTTCACGTCAGAAGGAATATTTACAACTTCTCTTGATTCCCATTTTATCATTTCCACACCTCAGTAAATGTAAGCCAGTAATTTTCCTCCAAGCCCAAGCTTCCTGGCCTCAACATGGCTCATTATACCCTTCGTGGTTGTCACTATAAGTATACCGAAATCCTGAGCTGGCAGATACCTGGATTCAAATCTGTCCAGATTTACCTTCTTCACGGAATATCTTGGCTTTATTATACCGCAGTTGTTGATGGTGGTGTTAAGGCTGATCTTGAACTTACCGCCCTTACCATCCTCTATTACCTCGAAGCTTTTGAGATAGTTGTAGTCCTGCATAACCTTCAGAACCCTTCCTATCATTCTGGCAGCCGGCCCAATTACTATCTCCCTCTGCCCTATGGAAGAGGCGTTCTTTATGGAATTTATTATATCGTTTAAAGGATCATGTCTCATCTTTTACACCTCAGCTATATTTTTTGAATCCTATGGCAGGAGCGGTATCCCTGAAGCACTGTCTGCACATTCTAATACCATATCTTCTGACCATTCCCCTCTTTCTTCCGCATCTCACGCATCCTTCAGTCCTGCCAAAGTTCTTCTTAGGCCTCAAAATTAAATTTGACATCAGTTCACCTCCTGAATCTGGAAGTTTTTCTTCAGAAATTCTAAAGTTTCTTCCTTAGTTATCAGTAACTTCTTTGAAAGAGCCTGCTTTCTGATCTTCCTCTTGGAATTTCTGTAGCCGCCTTTTCTCTTCAGAACAACCGCTATATCCATTCCAAAGATTCCAATCTCTGGATCATACTTCATGCCCTTGAAATCTGTATAATCGGCAATACCAAAGTATGCATTCCCCTGCCTGTCTATGGAATAGGTTGGGAACTTAAATTCTCTTGCATAGAGCGCCTCTTTGAGGAATGAGACGGCATCGTCCTTTCTTAGTGTAACCTTGGCACCGATTGTTAGACCTTTTCTTGTATTGAATTCCCTGACTGTTCTTTTTGAAACTGTTAATACAGGTTTGTGGTGTGTAAGCATCTCTATAACCTTTACTGCTTTATTGAGTCTTTCTCCAGCCTGTCCCACACCTATATTGACAACAACCTTGTCAATGGTTATTTCATGCATCTGATTTTCCTTTTCCATCAGGCCTTACCTCCGGCAACATTTGCAAAGTTAATTTTCAGGGTTCCCACAGGGAATACATAATCTTCCACTGTTGCAAACTCTTCTTCCATCTCCACTAAGTTTGCCCTGGAAGATTTGCTTACCTCAACGCTCTTCACTGTGGAAATTGTCCCCACGTGGTTTCCTCCTGTAAGAAATACTTTTGCTCCTTCCTTTAGACGAATTACATTCTCAATGTCCTTCTTTTCCAGATTGAATACTGCCACATCTCCGGTTTCAATTTGGATATCTGATAATTTATTCACTCCATCGTGGAAAACAAGCATTGTCTTTCCACCCCTGACAGTTAATTTGTTCACAAGCTTTCTTGGTTTTATCTTTGATGTTTCTTCATTCTCCTCAACCGGAACAAGCCTTCCGAGCTTATCATATACAATTCTGTAATTTTTCTTGATGGAGGGAATGGAAACAATGTCCATAAAACCTACTGCAAATCTCTTCTGCTTAACGACCTTTCCATCTACAGAAACAAGTCCATTGGTGAGTATTCTGGATATTTCTCTCTCCTTGTCACCCAGTTTCAGATAGTCTCTCAGCAGATGGAGAAGCGGTATGGATTCATCCTTCTTATGGGCTCCAGGAGTTGCCGATACACCCCAGAAGTATTCCTTCCTGGGTATCTTAACCACTCTTGGAATCATCTGTCTTTTACTCTTTGTTATCATCTTCGTTCTCCTCCTCTACATCATCCTCATCATTCTCTTCCTTTTCTTCTGATTCATCAGATTCCATTGATTTTACTTCGGTTCCTTCAGACTGATTATCTGAAATTCCTTCGTCCTGTGAATCAACGGTTTCTGCGTTTTCACCTGCTGGCTCTGCAATGACCTTTGATTCCTCTATAACTTCCTCACTGAGTGATACATTCTTTGCAGCTGCAAGCTCTTTGAGCCTTGCCTCCCTCTTTTCATCAGAGAGGTCAAGTTTTTTAATTACAACCTTCTCGGGTGAAATTTTGTACTCCTTTTCTTTGCCATCGGCCTTGGCTATATTAATGCCCTCTATGACGATCATTCCGTGTCTGTGATCAACGATAGAGACCTTTCCGCCTTCTCCCTTTCTATTACCCTTCACCACTTCCACAAGGTCACCCTTCATAACTGGAAACTGCCTTATTCCAAGCTTTTTCCTGAGATCTCCGGAAAGCGTTATCTTAACCTTATTCATCATTTTCTCTTCACCCTACACTATGGTGGAAGCTATGGCCGCAATTCTTGGCCATCTTTCGGCAGCCTCTCTTGCTACCGGACCTTTAATTTCCGATCCTCTTACCTCTCCTTCAGGTGTTACAAGAACAGCAGCATTTTCTTCAAAGGAAATAATGGAACCGTCTGCCCTTCTGAATGGTCTCTTCTGTCTAATAATGACTGCATAGACAACCTTGGCTCTCATTTCAGGACCACCTTTTTTGACGCTTGCTATAAATAGATCGCCTACACCAGCAGATGGTACTCTGCTTGCAACTCCGTGATAGGCCTTTACATCTATGAGACTGATCACCTTTGCACCACTATTGTCTGCACAAGGTATCCTGGCTCCAAGTGGGAGACCTCTGCTCTGTCTTCCTGCTATACCCTTCATTTCTTCACCTTCCCGACTATAACATGAGAAACTGTTTTGGCAATCTTCCTGCATTCAGCAATAAGCACTTCATCCCCCTCATTCACATCAATGCACTGAGGCAGATGTACGTGATATCTTGCAATTGATCGCTCATATCTCTCGTACTTTTTGTTAAATCTTCTGAATTCTCTCTGCACAACAGCGCTGTTAACCATTGCTGTTGAGACAACCTTGACCCTTGTTATTCCTCCCCTTACACTTAGATTGGAGTGGAATGGACATTTTTTATCGTTGCACTCCTTTTCGGGTGCCTCTACATCTATACCAATATTCCTGGACAATCATTTCACCTTCCTGATATTCTTCGTGATTCTTCTCAATTCCTTAATTCTGTTTTCCGGCCTGTAGCATATGAATTTCCCGTCGATGACAAGTTTCTCGGAGCCCATGTCAATGGAAAAACGGCATATGGATTTTGGAATCTTGATCTCCCTTCCCTTCACGTCAATTATAAACATGTTCTTTGTCTCGTTGAGAACATATCCAGACATTTTTTGTACGGTGGGATTCGTAGATTCCATCACCGTTATTCTTCTTCCGAGAAATTCCCCAGCGACGAGTTCAGACATTAACCTACAACCTCCGTTCTGAATCCCATCTCTTCAAGATATTTCTTCACAGAATCCCTGTGGTCCCCTTGAAGTTCAATGGTTTTACCATCCTTTACAGTTCCTCCAGATGCAACCTTCTTTTTGAGGGTCTTTGCGATATCATCAATATTCTCCGACTTTGGATCGATCCCTTCTATAATGGTTACGTTTTTTCCGTATCTCCTCTTATCTACGGTTATTTTCACCGCCTGAGTGTCCCTGGTAAAACCGTCCCATGGCTGTAATTCCTTAGGTATTCCTGTAAAGTTCTTATCTTTCATCTTTTTATTTCCTCCAGATGGTTGAGCGTTTCTATCCTAGCTATCTGTCTCCTTATGGATCTTATAAGACCAGGATTTAGAGGCGCTCCCCCCATTGCAACGCTCGCTCTCTGCCTGAGGAGGGATTCCTTCAGCTCTTTTAGCTTGTCGTCCCTCTCAGTTCTGCTCATTTCTCTCAATTTGCTCGCTTTCAACTCTGCCATTATCTACTTCCTCCTGTTTCCCCAATAACTCCTTTTTGACTATTATATCGTCCGGGAGCTTGTATTTTTTATTCAGTATCCTAACAGATACCCCTATTATACCCAGTTTTAACTTTGCTGTTGCAAAGCCGTACTCTATTCCTGATCTTGCAGGCTCACCTGAATATTTAATCGAGCCGTAGAAAAATTTCTGTGTTCTTGCCCTTTCTCCTGAAATTTTTCCACCGATCTTTATCATGACGCCTCTTGCATCGCTCTCAATGATCCTTCTTAGAGCTGTATTTCCAGCCTTCCTGTATGCCCATCCCTTTTCAAGGGACATGGCCACTTTCTTTGAGACGATCTGAGGATTTAAATCAGGGTCCTTGACCTCCATTACCTCTATTCTTGGACCTTCTATCTTGTACTTTCTCTTCAGGGTTTCCTCTATCTCCTGGACCTTTGATCCTCTTCTTCCAATCACGAGACCAGGTTTGTTAACCACCAATCTTATGGAGGTGTCAAGGAGATTTCTTTTCATCTCTATGCCACCAAATCCAGCATTATCAGTCTCCCTCTTTATGTATTCAGTAACCAGGAGCCTCTTAATATTTTCATTTATGAATTTTCTCTCCTTCACTGTTCCACCTCCTCAACTACAACAGAAAGATTAACAAGATCTCTGTTGTTGGCCCCTGCCCTTCCGTAGGCTTTTGGCATGAAACGCTTCAGCATCATTCCCTTATCTGCGCTTATGTATATTATTTTCATATTGTCTGAGTCCAACCCTTTAAATTCGGCATTTGCCTGTGCATTTTCCAGCAGCTGGATGAAATGCTCACAGGCCTTAACCGGATATCTTCCGGGACCTGATCCCTTCCTGTGGGAAACTGAATCAAGGTACCTGAAGTATCTTACGGGCTGCTCCTTCTTTATGACCCTGTTGAGAAAATCTATGGCCTTATTCAGATCCATACCTCTTATGTTGTGTGCTATATTTACTGCGTCCTTAGGAGATATGTTACAACCCTTCTTCATGGCTTTTGCAGATTTTTCTGGTATATTTTCTATTGAGTATCCTTTCATTTTACATCACTTCAACGGCATGAACTTTGATGATCTTGTAGCACCTACACCGGGACCCGAATGCTTTACCTCCTTTCTTGTGAGGGCAAATTCCCCAAGGTAGTGACCAATCATTTCAGGTTTTATTTCGAACTTAACGTAACCGTTCCCATTGTGTACCTGTATGATCTTTCCAACGTATCTGGGTAAAATTATGAGGTCCCTCACATGGGTCTTCAGTTCCTTTTTACTCTTTCCCAGTCTTCTTACGAGTATTTTCTGGTCTGGACTCATTTCCCTCTTGAGACTTCTTCTTGCTCTTGCCGGGAGAATTTCCATAAGCTTTTCCTTGTCCATCTTCTGGAGTTCTTCAAGGGTGAATCCCTTGTACCTGAACTCCTTCGATCTTCCCATTGC
Source organism: Cuniculiplasma thermophilum (assembly GCF_052315355.1). Lineage (NCBI taxonomy): Archaea > Methanobacteriati > Thermoplasmatota > Thermoplasmata > Thermoplasmatales > Cuniculiplasmataceae > Cuniculiplasma > Cuniculiplasma thermophilum. Next base: position 7,256 of record NZ_JBLSDF010000019.1, on the reverse strand, counting down.
CACTTTCTGTGACTTTCTTGATCTTCTCCGTATGGATTTTGCTGAAGCCTGTCTATTTGTGGTCATTTAACCTTCCTCCTCTGTGGTGATAATCTTCCTACCTTTCTACCAGGTGGCGTACCCCTTCCCACTGTACTTGGTCTTCCAACATGCTGATGATTTCCTCCTCCATGTGGATGGTTGATTGCATTCATTGCAACTCCCCTCACTGAGAATGGTCTCTTTGCTCTGCTCTGCATGTAGTGAACCTTTCTTCCTGCCTTCAACACAGGAATGTCCTTTGCCCCTGTACCTGCAACATATCCAACTGTTGCTCTGCATTGGGGATTAAGATTCTTTATGGCACCTGATGGTAATTTGATTGAAACCAGATCACCGTGACTTATTACCTGCGAAGCTGCACCGGCTGTTCTGCACAGTTTTCCTCCATCGCCTGGGACGGTCTCTATGTTATATACAAAAGAACCGTCAGGAATCAGTCCTAGATATGTTGAATCTCCAGATTTCGGATTTTCAACCCTCCCTATTCTGACACTCTGATCCACGTAAGCACCATTAAATGCTATCTGGTAAGTTTCCCTTCCCTTTTCATCCCTCAGGACCAAAACAGGGGAGTTTCTGCCGGGTGCATGTACAATATCCTTTACTTTGTACATTCCATCAGCAGGTATTCTCATAGGGCTCAGATGTCTGTGGCTTGGACTTTGATATACCATGCCACCCTTTCCCCTTCTCTGCGTAATTATTCGTTTACCCATTCATTCACCTCAATATATGCCAATTCTCTCTCCAATTTCCTCTGCATTGTATGCCTCGTCAAGAGTCACGATGGCTTTCTTTCCCCTTTTTGTTCTCAATATGTTTACCTTCGTCACCTTAACATTAAACTTTTCCTCAACCTCATTGGCAACATTCTCCTTCTTGGCCTCCTTTCTAACAATAAACGTCAGTTTGTTTTCCTTCTGGCCATTTAACATTGTCTTTTCTGTCGCCACCGGAGATATAATATAATCCATCAGTTCTCACCCGCCATATCCTTTATTGAAGTCTCTGTATATATCACAAGCCTTCCTCCCTGACCACCCGGTGCGAGTTTTGATATTGAAATATTTTTTGAATAGGCAATATCTACCCCAGGCAAAGATTTGAAGGCTTTAAGGCTAAGAGGACTTGTAGTAACTATGAGAATGCTCTTCGGTGTTCTGTATCTTCTGTTTCTCATCTTTCCTCTTCCTGCCCTTATTTTTGTCTTCTCCTTTGCTCGTTTAATATCATCCCATACACCAAGATTCTCTAGGAATTGCCTGGCATCCTTCGCCTTAACGATTTCGTTGATCTTATCCTCAACAATAACAGGCAACTTTAGTTCCTCTGAAAACTGATGACCTCTCTTTCTTACCAGATCTGTGTTTGCGGTCATGGCAACTGCGCTTCTCCACGCAATTGCCTTCTCCCTCTTGTTTATATGAAGAACAAGGTTCTTACTTGACCTGGGTGAGTGAGGACTCCTTCCACCCTTTGTGCTTCCCAGTTCCACTGCCCTTGAACTTCCTGATACTCTGGGCATTCTAGAAATTCCCATCCCAGGCCTTGATGTGTGCCCCACTCTTCTCATACCTGCACTTGGAGACGAGCCGTAGGGATGCCTGTATGAAAGTGATATGATTCTGAAAGCCTTCTTCAGAATATCCTCTCTGATTTCATTTGAAAATACTTCGGGAAGATCTATTTCTCCCTTGCTTTCACCGTCAATTGAATAAACAACTGCCTTCATTTTTAATCACCCTGCTTTGATTCTCTTGATATATAGGAAATCTGCAAATTCTCCACCGATGGTGACTTTTGTCTTGCCGGATCTCTTAATTTTACAAGCCTCTTGACTGACCCTGGAACCGAACCGTGAATCAAAACGTAATTTGTCCTCACCAGACCGTAATTGACAAATCCGCCTTTAACATTGATATCGTCCTCTCCCTGAGACTTTGCATATTTTATGATCCTCATATTATGCTGTGTTCTCTGATGTGCACCCATCTGACCGGCCTGTGGAACCTGCCATCTGATCCAGTCTGGATGCCATGGTCCAAGGGTACCAATCATTCTCCTGTGTTTTCTGTTCTTTCTCGGGAGAAGTTTTACACCAAATCTCTCTACGTGACCAGTGAAACCTTTTCCCTTTGTAACAGAAATAACATCAACAAAATTACCGGCCTTTGAAAAATCTGAGAACTCAATATCCTTACCTAGCTTTTCCTGCGCATACTTCAATCTGGCATCTATTGTGGAACCGCCAATTCTTGCCTCAAAGATATCCGGTATCTTCTTTGGCACACCAGTCAAGAGATTGGGCCTGAGCATTAACAAAACTCTAACCTCAGCAATATCTGATGGAACTGCCTTCTCCTCTCTCTTCTTTGCCTCTGGTAATACTTCGTAAATTCCCTTGTCCAGATTATCAGCCCACTTCTCGTATGAAACCTTCAGTCCATCCTCCGTTTCTCTGTATGTCCTCAGGGCAATGACTTTGGCCGGCGGAACTTCCAGTATGGTAACAGCTGCCATTATACTCCTTCCGGCAGTAGTGCTGTTTTTCCTGTAGTCCACCATTTCGATATGAGTCATTCCAACCTTATATCCAGCAAAGGACTGAATCTTTGGATTTCCATCGATTTCAGGCCAGCTGCGTATGGTAGATTTTAGACCGGGCTTCCTCTTCCTATGATAGTATCCTAACGAACCCCTTCTGGGGTGATGCGGCGTCGCCATATTATTTCACCTTTTACCGTTACACCTGTACGTGCTCACAATTTACATATTCTGAGACACGACCTATGGATGCATATGCATTGCCATGGGTGTATGGTCTTTATTCTTCACGTTAATATACGAGCCTATTTAAACCTTTATTTGAAAATGCAATTTCCCTGCCATATAGTAAAGTCAATTTTTGAAAGATTTGAGGAAAATGCTTGAGTTTCATATTAAATCACTCAATGCCATAAATTAAACATTTTTTGTCATTGATATATAAAAAGGCCAACGAATCTTTTATACCTTTTGACTTTGAGAGTGAATATTTTCAATGAAGATTCCCCGCATTAAGAATTAATAGAAAATAATGTTAATTAATCACTATAATCTTCGACTTCCTCTATAGATTTTATTACAAGATCGTCCATAGATTTTACATTATTCATGGAATGAAATCTCTCTGCGTGTTCTCTTGCCTTATTCTCGATTTTCTCTCGGCTATCTCCGTAAATCTTGTATTCACATGGTTTTACCCTAATTTGCAAATAAACCTATAGGTTTACTTATGTATTAAATATTACATCCATATTAGATCTTTCTCAGGTTAGAACCCCTTAGAATAATGAAATGACCTAAATGCAATTATGTATCCTTCAAGGATAGTGTAATGAATTTCGTGAAAAAAACTGAAGTGAAAATATCAGCTACGGATAAAGTCATAAATTGAATGAAACGTTATAGTGTTTAGACCTAGAAAAATGAACATGAATTCTAAAAAAGATGAATTGAGGAAGATGACCTGTGAAAAGATAAGGAATAAACTGATGAAATTCACATTATCAACTATCAGGATTAATTGCAGGCATACTTTGAAAAGATTCCAGTACAGGGAAATTCATATTAACAATAATCACTGCAATGAGAAATGAAAAGATAGAATTCCAATCGGCATGAGTGAGACCTTCATATTCATGCAGGTGCCGGGATTTGGACCCGGGTTGAAAGCTTGGAAGGCTCTCGTGCTAGACCAGACTACACTACACCTGCCTTAAGGGTGAATTTTTAACTCCTATTTATGAGTATTTATCGGTCCCGCTTTTATCTGAAATAGATCGACTGAGTTTCATTGAAATAACGTCCACCAGATTCCATATAGAATGAAAGGGAAATGAGAGTATCCACAGGCTGGACTGTCATGTTAATATATTCACTGTTCCCGTATTGATGGTCATTCTTTATTATTGTGGCACCTGATGAATCAGGAATGTTGATTTTCAATACTGTAACATTTTGTACAAAATATATCTGATCCCTCAGATTCAATACACTCTGGTTCACTGGTAGAATATACTGACCATTGGACTGTCCTACAGGTATGTATTTTCCCCCTTCCATTATCTCAAGGGACAGTGAGGGTGATGTGTTTACGGATATTGGTGGATTCAAGGCGACTGACCAGAAGAGAATAGACGTTAAAAGAAGCACCATGATCATGTAGAATTTATGGGAATTCCTCTCTGGTATTCTGAGACCAAGGAGTTTCACGATTCTGAAAAGTGCGTATAAAAGGAATATCAGAAGAAGTGCAGACAGATAATAAAGGCCATTTAGCTGGAGAAATCCCTCCAGCAAGCCTGATCCTATACCGAGGAGAAAGACAAATATGGTAGTCTTTGCTCTGTCCCTTTCCTCTCGAATGTAAGTTTTTTCGTTGAATTCAGGCTCCACAAAAATAGGAGCATCGTTTTTTGGTTTCGCCATTTTTCTGGTTATATTCATATCATTAATGAATTTAACGAGTCTTCCGGTTTTTTTGATTTTATAACACCCGAAGAGATTAAAATCCCTTCAGCTCCAAGGGATTTTGATATGGAGACGTCCTGTGAATTCTTTACCCCTGCACCTACCAGTAATTTTGTACCGTAGGATTTACATATGTCATGAGATTCCCTTATTATATCAGGTTTTGAAGTTGATACTGAAATATCACCCCCTATGAGTTCACGGGGTTCATATGCAACATATCTGGCACCATTTTCACACAGAAACTTTGTTTCTTCCAAGCTCTCAGAGCATACAAAAATCCTGAAATCCATAGATTCCGAAAGCTTCAATGTTTCCAGTATAATTTTCCTATCAACCCTCTTTTCAGAATGATTCAATAGGGAAGCCCTGATTCCAAATTCGATGAGCTGTTCCATAATTATGGAACCTGTATGGGCACCCGGGATGTAAGGATCAACATGCTGTGATATCACGCCATCAAATTCCTTTGAAAGATACAAATCGGTGAATGAAAGCGCATAGTAAATTTTATAATTTTCTCTCCTCAAAGCACTCAGCCTTTCCAAGAGCTCTCTTCCCTTCTTTCCATATCCTTCTCTGTACGTTTTAAAATTAACAATTATTTCAAACATCCTTATGCCCATAACATACTCTTTGTTAATCTTTTCAGGATTTATTTGGAAACCAGATGTCGGATACAAATAAAAGAACAATACCCATTCCTAAAAATTCTGAATGCTTTCGATCACATTATCTCATAATCCTATCAATGCCAATTATTTCCTGCCTTAATATTTCAAAGGAAATCATGAATTTTTACATTCAGTTCAGTACAAGAAATGATATAAGTCTCTTGAGAAAATGCATGCTCTCTGGAAACATTTCAAGAATATACTCTCTCTGATCACTGGTGAATATTTTCATATATTTTGTTACCACAACGAAGATTATGGCCCCAAGAAGTATCAGAAAACCTAACACTATTATGTTATAGCCGTAAATCCTTAAAAAAATCTGCATCAGAGAGAAAATTATAGCGAACATTACAATTGCAGATAGCCATATCTTTCCAATACCTCGAATATTGAATTTTACAATATTCTCCCTTCTTCCGAGATAATTCAGGATTATAAACGTGACTCCGCTGGTTGAAGAGAGCCCAAGTGCCGCCCCAATGAGGCCTATGAATGGTATAAGAGAAAAAGATACAACAATATTGGCAATAAGAGAAGCAAGAGTCGAATATATGAATATTGAGGTTTTCCTGACAGATGAAATAGCCTGAGTGAGGACATTTTGTGATATGAAAAGAGCAGGTATGAACATGAGAATCATAAGAGCGTACTGACCCGAAACATAACCTGGCCCTGCAACGAAATAAAGCACCATTGGGGCCAGTGCAGCTATTCCCAACGCAACAGGAACATAAAAATAGTATAATAGAAGAGAGGATGCTCCTACATTTTCTCTTATATTTTCTCTGTTGTTGTTTCCATAGAATTCAGAAAACTTCGGTAGCGTTATATTGTTAAATGGAATTGATATGAAGCCTATACCTGACATTATGAGAATTGAGAAATTATATATGCCCAGATAGGTCGTACTCATAAGATATGTCACAACGAATCTGTCAGTATATCCCGCACCATAGCTCAGAAGTGATGAGAGAAGAAGCGGCAGTGAATATACAAAAATTGTACGACTACCAACCACTCTATGGCTTCTTCTCATATAGCTCCTTGCCAAAATAACCAAAACGTAGAAACCACTAACAGTTATTCCAAGGATCAGACCTAGAATCCATCCATAAATTATTGCTATGAGTGAGTGCCTTAGAAAGGCAAGTACCAACGCTCCGAAGTAATAGATGACCCAGATTACAACAGATATTACAGCTGAGACTTTAAATCTCTCAAAACCAAGAATAGCTCCGTTCAGAATTGAAAACATTATGTTTCCAAAGAGTACAAAGGACAATAATTTTACATAGACAGTATAACCAGGAGTCTTTATGAAAAGCATTGATATATAGGGTGCCAGTACATAAAGAACAATTGCACCTATTCCAGCAATTAAACCACCTATGAATAGTATCCTGAATACAGTTTTACCTGGGGAATAGATCTTTGAATTGAGATTGGAAGATATGAAATGCGTTATGGCACTGTTTAGTCCAAGTGTGAATATGATGCCAAACAAACCAACTATAGCGATGAAAAGGGCGATAACACCCATATCGCTTTGATCAAAAATACGGGCAGCAAATATGTAGAAGAGAGAGCCGGAAACCAGTTGAACGCCATTTCCAATAAACTGGTATATGGCACTGACACCAACGTACTCTCTTTCCGCCCCTAACTCCATTGCCGATGTGATGTTTCCACGCATAATTAATTTTTGTGAGAATTCCAAAATTGTTCTGGATGGAAATAGTAAGTGAACAGGCAAAGTTTATTAATAAACAAAATATAAAAAACATAATGAACCTTCCAAAGTCGCTCCCTGTAATATTTCTTATTGTTATACTCCTACTTTCGGGAGCGGTTTTGGTTAATTTTTACAAAGATCCGGGGATTAATCCTAGTATAGCGTTTCCTAATTATACTTGCAATATCATGCTCCTATTCCACCTGGCATCTCATCCATCCTGTATTTCCACGTGAAGACAACAGGTTCGCTGTTTGTCTCTTCTATGTAACTTAGAATCCTTTTTTTCAGGT